>JAKUPZ010000007.1:26871-95297 GCA_022449765.1 Dehalococcoidia bacterium
CGTCCCTCCGGCTGCTGCTGGTGACGCACCTCCACCTCCTCCACCGGTTGACTTGCCTGCCAGTGCTCTTGGTGACGCTCCTCCACCGCCGCCACCACCCGATAGCCCAAACAATGGTAACCAGTCAGAAGGAAGCAGATCCAGCATTAATGATTGCCTTCAAATTAGTAAACCCAAGTCAGCTAACTCTGCTCAAGGAGTAAATGCGTACGGCTATCTATACGGGTACGATCAGGATGTTTGGCAATTCAGCGCCAAAGAAGGCGACAAGGCCCTTATCGAAATGATTGGATCAGTAATACCTCGTGCCCAGCGTAATCGTATGGATAGTCCCTTAACACGAACAAATGCCTTGGCAGAGACAATTTTTTCTATAGTAGATCCAAATGGTAAGGAAATAATTACAAATCATAAGGGAACAGAATTTTTGCCAGAGGGCCAAGCTAATCATCCAATACAGTTCAGTATTTGCACTACTGGTGTACACAAAATCTATGCAAATACATATAAAAATGATTCTGGGGGCTATCAACTAGCCGTTAGTTTGAACAATGTATCCCTGCAAGTTACTCCCGCTGAAGATGGAAATACCCCATTGTTAGATCAAAATCCGATCGCGGTCACACAGGGAAATAAAACAACAAATTGGACTTATAAAAATAAAGGGTCTTTCTTTATTGAAGACAAGCAAGATACCTATACTTTTAATGCAAGCAAAGGCCAATTATTAAAAGTGCTATTAAAAGTAGTGGCTCCCTTCAAATATGGAAAAGATAATTTTGATTTTAATACCCAACTGCATCTTTTTGATTCAAAAGGAAAAATAATTGAGGTAGCTACCGACGTAGGTGCCGGAATGAATCCCATTCTAATTACAGAATTGCCAATGGCAGGACAATACTCTCTGGTAAGTTCTATTAGAGGTAAATTTGCACTTCCTAATGAAGGTAAAATCGGTAACGATGCATGGAATCAATGGGATGCATCTACGAATCAGTTATTTGATCTAGGACCTAACGGACTTGGTCATTATGAAATTCAATTCAGCATCGACTTAGACGGAACTCATGTACGTCAAGAATTTCCATTAAAAAGAAAAGATGCAGTAAAAATAAATGCAATTCGGGTTACGGATGATGTTTCCTTCAGTTCTTCTAATCCAACAAAAATTGACATTCAAGCGCAAGTCGATCACTTGAACAAAATTTACGGTGATCTTTTGCCTATTGGGATTTGGCCTGGGTTTGAATTGGCCTCAATAACTGATTATTACGATCCTGTAAGGGCCAAATCGTCAACGCCTGAAGAAGCTTTAATGGTTATGGACGAAGTGGGGGCTAGCCCTGCTGCAATTGATGATGCAGTAAATATAATTCTTACTGATATTAACAATGCCGGTACCCAGGGCTATACATACAAAAATTTTCCCTATCGAGCTCGCAAAGGGGCTCAAATAGTTGTTGATACATCCAACATAAGTGGAGGTGCTTCTATTGATCCGTACAGTGCTTCAATACTTCTACATGAGATGGCACATGTAACGGGGATTGATCATTTTGCTGGATTCGCAGTTCCTCAAAGGGTTGGAATAGAAGTTTCCGAAGAGATGGGAACTTACGATTATGTTTCGTTTCTGTATTCAAACGCTGAAAAAAGCTTTATGAGCCAGCATGTCTCAGAAGCTTCAAAACATGATAGTCAATATGCGGGTCAAAGCTGGTATTTGACAAGGCCTGAATTTAGTCTCAATACACCTACGTACGGTCGTGTAGTAAGAGCTTCCTTTATAAATTGGCTGGTTAAAAACGAGATAGTAGAACTATCGACAATCCCAACGCAGTACCTCTTACCGAAACTCTCCGTTGATGCAGTTGATAGTAAAGCAAATTGGGAATGGGATGAGCAAAATGATATTAAATTGACAACAATGGACACTCCCAAATTCCCTCTCATAGTTAGTGCTGACTCTCCATTGAACCAATCAGCTGCTGCAGCGTGGACTTCAAGCACACAGGATGAAATCTGGCTAGTCAATAGAGATCAGAACGGATCATGGGCGAGCCCTGTTTCCTTCGTATACCCAGATGGAGTGTCTGCTCTTTCAATAAAAATGAACAACTCAGGGAATGCTATCGCCATATGGGAACGAAGCAAGGCAAAGAATCTAGGTAATTCGAGTATAGAAATCACTACTTACGATGTAAGTACTAAAACTTGGGCAGTACCTTCTCCGCTCTCTGCACTAAGCGATACAAATACGTCTATGAAGTACCCAAGGCTTGAGATAAATGACAATGGAGAAGCCACTGCGATTTGGGTGCGTAGAAACAGTGGGAGCCAGCAGGGAAAATATCAACTAATGAGCCGTACTCGCGATACGCAAGGTGCCTGGTCAAGCTCTATTGTGCTATCTGAAAGTTCTAATCTCATTGCGTTCCCTGCTCTTTCGTTGAATCAGCGAGGTGATAAATGGGTAGCATGGCAAGAATTCTTACCTAATAAGAAAGTATTTCAAGTGAAAGGACGCTTTTTCTCAAATGAAACTGCTACCTATCCATATTGGTCAGCTACAGAGATTTACTCTGACGGAACCGCACATGCCGGGTTTCCGCAGCTTTCACTAGATAGTCAAGGAAATGGGATTATGTACTGGCGTGAAGCTGATCAAGCTAAGTTAATTGCTTCCCATCACTTTATTGGTACCACTCAGCTGAACGGGTATTTATCGATGTCTGCTACAGCCCATCTTACAGTGATGAACCGGGCTCGTGCTGGGAGATTAAGTAGCAAAAAACAATTATCTGATCAAGGGCATGATAGCTTCAATGCAAATGTAGAAACGGCAGAGGATATCAATATAAAATTTACGGCTAATGGTAAGGCTATTGCCGTATGGTACGGATTCGATGGAGATGACTATAGGATTTTTGCTTCATCACGAGATGCCTTAGGTAATTGGGGATCAGCGAAGGCTCTTTCAGCTTCAGGCTATCATGCCAAAACACCACGAATTGCGATTGGAGATAATGGAGAAGTAGCTATTATATGGGGCCGTTCAGATCCAGTGGCTGGGCACGTAATTGAGACTGCAAGTTTGGACCCTGAATCAGAGAATTGGTCTAGTCCGTTAGTTTTGTCCAAATCCAATCAAACTGCAGTTTGGGCCGATATTTCTTTCGATGGGGGAAGGAGCTATACCGCCATATGGGTGGAACTCGAAAAGAAGCAAAAATCTTGGGAACCAGATAAACTTTTTGTAGTTACTAGAAGTGGAAAAACGAACTGAATTAGAAGTAATATCGAGATATAAGGTTAGTTTGCAATCGCTTGGCTTTCGATTCCTGGCATTACAAATGGTTTGATTTTTTCAGACTTGATATTGATATTAGAATCATTAATATCAATACCAAAAAATGTAAGTTTCCGATCTGCTAAGTAATCAATTTGACCGTTTTTCAGTATTTTAAACGGCCTGTCGTGGCCCGGATAAATTATTTCTGCAGCTTGAGAAATTCGCTCTATGCTGCGCTTAGAATCAGCTTCATTCCAAAAAACATTTGCGTTTATCTTTGTTGAAATTACCTTAGCATTAGCAATCCCATCTCCTGTAATTGCAACAGGTCCTTCTTCAGTTTCAACAATTAAAGCCATTGTTCCTGCAGAATGCCCTGGCGTGTGCATGACTGTAATACCATCTTCAAGTTGATAGCCATCTTCTACTTCTTTAACTTTACCCAGAGAGTCAATCATTGCGTTTGTCCATAATGGAGTAGCCCAGTCATTTGGGTGGGGGTTACGGATGTATTTTCGTTCCCATTCATGGATGAGTACTTCGGCAGAAGGGAAGATGTCATAATTTTGCGCATGATCCCAGTGTGCATGGGTCATTACGGCAATATTAATATCGGCTGGTTGAAGATTGCGATCATTAAGGGCTTTTTGTAGCGCTCTTCTTCGGCCAACATGCCCAGTATCTACAATGATATTTTGGGAACCTCTAATTAGCAGGGTACTGCAATAGCCTAAGGATCCGTAATTTGTAGAAATAGATTCACCATGGAGCAACACTTCTATGGATACCATATAACCCTCGATTTAGTATTGGAGAATTTTAAATTGTTTTTCGATCTGTAGTGATCAATGCTTTTCAAATTTCACAATGAATGTATTCGAACAAATGACTTGCTTTCTGCGGATTATAGAGGGCATCTATCGCACGGAAAGCAACTGGATCTTTCTTCAGCAAGATGCGCTTTCCGAAGTGCAGAATATCGCGCGCCAAGCCAAGCCTCACTTAACGTCATCTCATTGATATTTCCCACTGTTAAGTATGATTTATAGTCGAAGTCACACGGATTCAAGGCGCCATCATACCAAACGTACATACGCTCCCATAATTGACTACAGGGTACTTTTATCGAATTCGTATTGTTATGGTAGGAGTCCCAACGCGCGATCGCCGGCTTTATGGATACCTCGTCTACAAGAGGGCTCCAGAACGCAACCATCTGTTCTACATCCTGGTCTTCGTCGACCTTTACCCCGCTGATTCGAGTTGTTGTTTTAGAATCAGGGAATTCAGTCTCCCTGATTTCATTGAATCGCGTTATGTTAGCGACGACTTGATCAAATTTACCTTTGACACGGATTCTTTCGTATGTCTCTTTGGTCCCTGCGTCGACAGAAAAGACCAGTTCATTTACTTCTGAAGAGAGTATGCTTCGGGCAATTTTTTCAGACAGTCGAGTTGCATTCGTGTTTAACTTGAGATCAAGAATTCCTTTACTGTGAATGTAAGCGAGCATGTCTGGTAACAAAGGATGTAAAGTCGGCTCTCCGCGCGAAGCAAGAGTGATTGCTTGGCAATCATTTTTTGCACTTTCGTCAACTGCTCGCTGGAAAATATTCCATGGCATTTTCCCCATGAATTGCGAGTTCGTGAAAGTCTTATCGACTTGAAAGCACATCACGCATCGAATATTACAAACTGAAGTCGGCTCAATCAAAACATAGGGAGGAAATTCTTTGAGGATTTTTTTCTCTGGGTAGACCCTAAATTTATAACGATAAATGAGGTAATCAGCCCATTTTCTAGTTTCATTTTTTTTGAGCCAAGAGAATTCTTGCTCTCCTAGTTGGAAATTAGCTCTATAGAAATTAATCTCGTTATCAATATTTTTACGAAGAGATCCTCGGATTGTTTTCGCTATCTCGTAATTTTCCGAGTCTTGACCTTCTAATTCAGAAATTTTCCTGTCTAATTCCGCAAAGACAGAATGCCAAAAAGTATCCTTGTCTGACATTTGACTGGAAGTAAGTATTCGTCCATGTGATATATGGTTCTCTTTTCCATTACCCTCTTGCATTACTCTCTCCATGCTTCTTCCTAGGAAAATTCATCTGCTATTCTGATCTCTAACATGAAGTATTTTGCATTCATGTTAGATTGAACTATAAGGTGCATACCATTACGTTAAGTAGCACATTAAAGTGGGATTCCAATGGGGAACCCCGAAAGAGGTATCGATGCTAAATTCAAAGGCAACGGGCTGGTCTCTGACGATGGGATTCGTCACTTTGGTCATTCTGATGGGTGCAAGCATGGTCCAGGGCAACCAGGAGACCAAAGCTGATGAAATCGCTTGGCTTATAGCAAACGAGGATATGCAGTGGCTCGGGCTGGTAGAAATGGTCGGTGGTCTTACCATGCTCGTGTTCACAGCTGGCATGATCTCCTGGATCCGTAGTATCGATGAGTCTAATGCTCCGCTTACGTACGCCAGCTATCTTCCGCTGCTGGGTCTCGTACTGAGCTGGGTAGGCATTATCAGCAGTAGCGCCGCTGCAAATACGGCTGCAGATAACGCCGATGCTGCCTATGCGCTGCTGCGCCTTGGTGACATTGGTGGATTCCTTGGGATCGTAATGATGATGCTCAGCTTCTTCATCGTTGGGACCGTTTCGTACCTCAAAAAGTCGGGAGCACCGGTTTTAATGGGATTACTTGGACTAGCAGGAATCGTTGGAACCATCGGCGTCTTCATTCCCGCATTTGGTTTCGTGGCTTTTATGTTGCTTTTCCCCGTGAATCTGATCCTTGTAGCGATCATTGGTATACAGAAGGTTCGCGCCTAGAACTGAAGATACAGAAATGAACGATAAAGAATAAGGCCTCAAAATTTGAAGCCTTATTCTTTATCGTTCAACAATTACTTGGTCATTACCTAGGAGAGAGTGGTGCCGAGGGCGAGACTCGAACTCGCACGCCCAATTAAGGACAACGGATTTTAAGTCCGTGGCGTCTGCCATTCCGCCACCTCGGCCCAATATTATTATAAGCCGCGCGATATTTTTATGCGCGCGTTAAGATATTGCAATGGACAAGAATGCATTTCGCAGTATACCTAGTATAGACAACCTTTTGTCAGATTCTAGAGTAATCGACCTTTTAGGGTTGCTTGAGCGTGAGTTTCTCGTACAAGTAATAAGAGAGATTACAGACAACACCCGCGAAGAAATACAAAAAGGAAAAACTCCGCCAAATCGAAATGAATTGATCCAGATAGTCGTAGATACAGTCAATCGTGAAATGGAGCAATGGCCTTCACCAGTAATAAACGCTACAGGGGTTGTCTTACATACGAATATGGGTAGGGCTCCATTATCTGAGGATGCTCTGATTTCAGCCAAGGTAGCGTCAGAAGATTACAGTGATCTTGAATTGGATCTTCGGGATGGTAAACGTGGTTCTAGGTACTCTGAAATTTCTAATTTATTGAGACGATTGACTGGGTGTGAGGATGCGATTGTAGTGAATAACAATGCGTCCGCGATGTTTTTAGGTCTCGCTGCAATCGCCCGAGGTAAAGAAGTAATTGTATCTCGTGGCGAGGCTAGTGAAATAGGCGGTGGTTTTCGCATCCCCGACGTTCTTGTGCAGAGTGGTGCAAAATTAGTCGAGGTAGGGACTGTCAATCGGACCTATGCGGAAGATTATCAATTAGCAATTACATCTAAAACTGCAGCTATCCTCGTGGTGCACAGGTCTAATTTCCAAGTCTTGGGCTTTACACATGAACCGCAGTTATCCGATATTTCTCAAGTCGGTAGGGACAATAATATCCCAGTACTCCATGACCTTGGCTCCGGTGCTCTAATAGATACTGCTGCGTACGGATTGGGGCATGAGCCTATGCCGCAGGAGAGCTTGGCTGATGGCTCAGATCTTGTATTTTTCTCTGGTGACAAATTGCTTGGAGGTCCCCAGTCTGGAATCGTAGTAGGTAATAAGAACCTTATCTCTAAATTAAAAGCACATCCTTTAGCGCGCGCATTGAGGCCGGAAAAATTAACATTGGCAGCTTTGCATCAGACTCTTCTTCATTACTTACAAGGTGAAGCGACCCAGAAAATTCCTGTATGGAAAATGATCTCAATGCCTTTAGAAGAACTGGACGAAAGATCAAGAATTGCTGCCGAAGCTATCGGGCCTCGTGCCAAAGTAGTGGACGGATTTTCCGCTGTGGGTGGAGGAAGTTTGCCTACTGATCAATTACCTTCCAAATTAATTTCATTGAGTCCATCAGAGCATGTAAAAATTGAAAAAACAGCCGAAAAAATCAGAAAAAACACACCTCATATTATTGCCAGAATTGAAGATGGGAATTTGATTTTCGATTTTCGTACGGTTATACCAGAAAACGATAAGGAAATTATAGAAGCTATTAAGCGGGTTCTTTAAATTTCCAGTTTCCGGAATGATGGCGCTGCTAAGGTAATTAGAACAACTAAAAGCATGCCCATTAGACCACCAAATACCCATGCTGTAGAAACACCGTAATAAGTTGCGAGTAATCCAGCAATTACACCACCGATTGGTTGCATTCCCACATCAAGCATAAATATCCCCATTACTCTGCCTCTTAGGTGATCAGGAGTGACGGATTGCAAAATGGTGTTATTAGTTGTCATTACCATAATGAAAAATAATTGCTGTACGACCAGAATTATCCAGGCGAGTTGCCATGATGGTACAAGCGCAAGCAGGACTAAAGAAGCTGCCCCGCCGGCCACTGCTATGAGAGCAACCCTTCCTTTTCGCCTAATGAAATGAAACCTCGCCACAAAAACGGCCCCAAGAAAACCACCAACACCCATTCCGAGCCCCATTAATCCCAGCAGACCTCCATCAGGATCATTTAGATCGACCGCGACAAAAACGGGCAATTGGGTTTGAATAAATGCCATTAGCCAAACTGTAGCAACTAAGCTTAATAGGACTGCGTACCTAGGGATTGGTTGTGATGTTACGTACATCAATCCTTCTTTGAAATCTTTGACCGGGGTGATTTTGGCCGGTGCTTCACGTAATTCTGCAAACTCAGCCTTATACGGTATTACCAGAAAAACAACCGCGGCGTACATTACAGCTTGGATAAGAAAATTAATTTCAGGTCCAAACATTGCAATCATTATGCCTGCAATGCCTGGCCCGATCATTCGCATAGAATTGAACGCCATCGAATTTAAGGCGATCGCATTGGTTAATGCGGAACGAGGTACAGAATTGGCAACTAGTGTTTGCCGTAAAGGATTCATCATTCCCCAGCCTGCACCTGTCAGGAATGAAAATACATAGAGATGCCAGATTTCCTCTAGCTCAAAAAGAATGATTAAAGAGAATCCAAATGCAAGTAGGGCAAGATATGTTTGATCAAATAGCAAAAATTTCCTTCGATCAAAAATATCTGCAATTACTCCAGCTACCGGAGCAGCAAGCATGGGCAGCGCCCTGAGACCCAGTACGACTGATACTTGCAAGGGCGAATTGGTCATTTCGAAAGCTAACCATCCGAGAGTTATCTGCTGTATCCAGGTTCCACCACTCATAAATATCGTTCCGAACCAGAGTAAGCGAAAATTCTTATAGGACAAAGAAGAGAAAGTACCAGCCCATCCTGTTTTTTGAATTGGAGGTGGGTGCTCGGAGTTCGGAGGTTGTTTCATTAATTATTAATACTCTTTAGCATTACAGGGCTATCTTGCGGTATTGAGGCACAAAAATACTAGCCAAAACTATTATGGCCAGCCCTGTTAAACCGCTTACTAATAATGCCTGATCGACCCCGTATAAACTAGATATCCATCCTGCAAGAAGCCCTCCAAATGGGAGCATCCCAATTTCCATTTGGTAAACGCCCATTACCCGCCCTCTCATTGCGTCTGGTGTCACAGTATGAATTACAGTCATATGAGTAGTCATAACAATTTGCATAAACATTTGCTGCAGCATTAATACAAAAAGCGCTATCCATAAATTTGTTACTTGCGAAAGTGCAATTACGCACAATGCTGACATTAAAAATCCGCTGGATGCTAACAATCCCTTACGGGAGTAGCTTCCTAATGAGGCGATTATGGCGGTACCAATAAAACCCCCAAAGCCTAGCGACATCATTAATAACCCAAGGTAGGTTCCATCTTCATTGAATAAAATTTCAGCTGTGTAGACTGGAAGTTGATTGAAGACGATTGCAAGCATGAAAAATGAAACTGCAAATGCCATTACGGTAATTATTCGGGTTATAGGGTCATTTATGACATGGGAAAATCCATCAGAAAGATTTTTAAAAGGAGAATTTCTTTGCGCCTGTGCTCTATCGGCTGTGTAGTAGGGAGTTTGCATTTTTTGAATTAAAATCAGTGCAATTAAAAAAAGTACGGTTTGAATTAGAAAATTTACACCTGGACCCAAGTAAGCGATAACGAAGCCTCCTATTCCGGGGCCCAGTGCGCGCATAGCGTTGAATGCCATCGAAACCATTGCTGTTGCATGCATCAGCGCTTCTTTGGGTACTGTATTTGCGATGAGCACGTACCTGACTGGGTTGTTAACAGCCCAGAGGAACCCGAAAGTTAGCGCAAAAACGTATAGATGCCAGACTTGATGTAGATTGGCGAAGAGTAGAAGCGAGAATCCAAAAACTAAAATTGTTACTAAAGCTTGATCAATAACAAGCAATTTTTTTCTGTCTATTCGATCAGCAAGTACGCCTGTTATTGGCGACAGAAGCAGCGGCAAAGTCCTAATTCCTACTACTCCAGCTACATGTATCGGGTTTCGTGTTAATTCATATGCAAGCCAACCTAGAGTTACCTGCTGGAACCACGTCCCTCCTGCGACAAGTCCTGTAGTAATCCAAAGAAGTCGAAAATTAGAGTACTTTAAAGAATTGGACGAGGGTTCATTTCCTTGCTTCGCGGGTGAGTTAAAGTTGTTTACAGGTTGCATATATAAAAGGCGCCGTCGTTAAACTATACGCTATATCATTAAGATGTATTTAATCTGAATTCGTTGATGGAGTGAAAAACTTGCAAGTTCAAAATGGTGCTAAATGAATACTCTTGTAACAGGCGGAGCTGGATTTATAGGTTCTCATTTAGTTGATGCGCTTATTTCAGAAGGTCACAGGGTTACAGTAATGGATGACCTTTCAAACTCCTCGACAAAATATCTCAACGACGGTGCAGACTTTAGGCAAGGAAATATCCTTGACTTGCAAGAACTCAAAAAGGGATTCGAATTCTGCTCCCCATCTGTTGTGTTTCACCTTGCAGCCCATGCAAGCGTCAGTGAGTCAGTGAGGGACCCTCAATATGATGCACAGGTCAATATCCTTGGAACAATTAATGTTTTGGAGCTATGCAAGGAGTTCAAAGTCAATCGCCTAGTTTTCAGTTCTACTGGAGGAGCATTGTATGGAGAACCAAAATATCTCCCTGCAGATGAAGAGCACCCTACTCACCCTCTTTCTCCATATGGGGCATCAAAATTGGCAGCAGAAGCATTTATTGAGAGTATTAGTAGTCTTAGTGGGATGAATTATTCAATATTGCGTTATGGGAATGTATATGGACCACGTCAAAGCCCTTATGGGGAAGCTGGTGTGGTCGCAATCTTTATTGACGCCTTGCTCCGTGGTGAGTCACCTATGATTTTTGGAGACGGTTTGCATCAGCGGGATTATGTCTATGTGGAAGATGTAGTGAAGGCCAATCTGCTGTCATTGCAATCATCCGGCAATGAAAAATTTAATATAGGAACTAATTCAAGTACGTCAGTAAAAGATATTTATGATCTTGTATCTAGAGCATTGGATTCCGAAATACCTGCTATTTTCAAAGACGAAAGAATTGGCGATGTTCGTAGTATCTACTTAAACAGCGATAGAGCTAATGAAAAATTGAAATGGAAACCCACCATTGATATCGACAACGGAATAAAGCGTACGGTGGAATGGATGCGGAGTGAGCTCAGATAGGGTACATTTATATCAAGGCTTTGTTAGGAGATTGTTGTGAAAGATTTGATTTGGCCTTTTGGTCATGCAAAAGATATCGGATACATCATTTGGCCGATTGCTGCGACAGGTGTAATTGGTGCCGGATCGACATTAATCATTCTTGTATTTTTATGGCCAGTTATTAGGCCTTAGCAAATGACAGGCTTGCAATTTGCAGACATAAATGGTGTGCGTATTGCATTTGAGCAGTCAGGGCAGGGTGTTCCGATTCTCGCCCTGCATGGTTTCCCTAGGACCCATCGAACATGGAAATATATTGAGCCTTTACTAGCAGGCGATTTTCAATTAATAATGCCCGATCGACGTGGTTATGGTGATTCAGATAGATTGCCAGAACCTTCTTCATATCGATTGCAAGATATGACGACGGATGCTATTGGTTTAATGGATTACTTAGGGATAGATAAATTTGTGGTGCTTGGTCATGATAAAGGTTCACCAACAGCCCGAAAAATTGCGCTAGATCACCCTGATAGGGTTCTTGGAATGATACAAATCGACGCTGTTCCTCAAGAATTAGTAGTAAGCAACAGAGACGCAAGTGGCCGTCAATGGTATTTTGATTTTTTCCGACAACGTGACGTCGCAGAAAAAATAGTAACTGCTATACCAGAGTTGTTTTTTGGCTTATTTATTGATCGCAACCCTCACTTGCCTGATGATGAACGCCAGCATTACATAGAGCAATTCAGCAAGAAAGGAACCCCTGAGGCGGTAGTATGGGATTATCGTTCGATGCTCGAAGAAGATCCGATTTATTGGCAGGAACTTGCCGACAATGGCAGTAAAATTGTTGTTCCTGTTTTAGTGCTTTGGGGTAGCACCGGTCCTTCTGCACGCCTTGAAGTTGAACAGCTATGGAGGAAAGTAGCAGAAAAAGTAAAAGGAATAGCTGTTGATTCCGCTGCTCATTACGTACACGAACAGCAACCTGAAGTTACTGCTGGGCACATTCTCAATTTCGCTAAGAATGAAAACATTTTGTAATTTCTATAAGGTTAAGGTCTTCCTCCGTCTGCTTCGATAGTAGCACCATTCATGTATCCTGCTGCGTCTGATACCAGCCAGAGGACTGTACCTGCATGCTCATCTGGTGTTCCAAGTCGACCCATCGCGCTTCTACTGGTACTTGTGCTACGAATTGTCTCGCTCCACATTGGCCGGTGTGGTGTTTCTATTCCTCCAAGTGCTATGGAATTTACACGGATCTCAGGAGCCCATTCGTAAGCCATTGATTTGGTCATGTTAATAACACCTGCCTTGGCAGCCCCGTATGCGGCTTGGCCTGTGCCTGGATTAAGCCCTGATCCAGAGGCGATATTAACAATAGTTCCTTTTCCTTGGCTTTTCATAATGGGCTGGACTGCCTTAGCACATTGGAATGCCGTAATGACATTTACTTTGTAGCATTCTATAAAATCATGCTCCTCTAGCTCCATCAAAGGACCTGAACGGAAAGTTTCACCCCAGCTGCCTCCAACTACATTGACCAATATATCGATTTTGCCAAAAGTCGACATAGTTTCTTCAACCATATTCTCGACATCAGAGAGATTTCTGACATCGCATGTAATTCCTAGCCCTCTGCTACCAATTGCTAAAATTTCATCGACAACTGGTTTTACAGGTGCGTGAGGACGCTCTCTGCCTACGGTTACTCCTTCAGGCTCACGCGCAGCTACGACAACATTTGCACCTTGGTGT
The DNA here is from genome assembly GCA_022449765.1 of Dehalococcoidia bacterium. Lineage (NCBI taxonomy): Bacteria > Bacillati > Chloroflexota > Dehalococcoidia > Dehalococcoidia bacterium. The sequence continues at coordinate 39,939 of JAKUPZ010000007.1, forward strand.
GCTAACCCAATTGCTATTGCCTTTCCAAACCCTTGTGATCCTCCAGTAACAATTGCAACTCTGTCAGTTAAATCAAAACTTGGCATTTGCAGCTCCTATTAATTAGTTTCTCCTAAGAAGCGAATGGCGTTTTTCCATCCGATAAATTCCTGCTCTGTTCTATCCAGGCCGAGAGCTAAAAATTCGTCCGATGGAGACGGCACCTTAGCTCCAGTACCTTGCCAGTCTGACCCTATCATTACTTGTTCTATACCTACGTGGTCAATTAGATAGCGTAGTGGTGCAATGTCGAAAGCTATATCGTCATAGAAAAGCATTGAAGCGTATTCCAATGGAGATTTGGGTAATAGCTTGCGGACTGCCTCTCTGCTATGCCAATTTTCATTGGATCTTGCAAGGAGCGGAATCAATATACCTCCAGCATGGCTCATACATATTCGTAAATTCGGAAAATCTTCAAGTAAGCCGCTCCAGATGATCGATGCGCCTGCAAGCCCAGATTCAATTGGAAAACCGAGTGGTGCATCTGCTACCGATGCCGGGATATGCGCAAGCCGATCACTGAAGGTAGGCCGATTCGCATGTGGAAAAACAGCTAGATCAAGTGCAGATGCAGCTTCAAAAAACGGCTTGAATTTTTCCTCACCTAGGCTGCATCCTTCAATATTTGTGCGTATCTCAACCCCGTGAAGGCCGAGTTCTTTGATGTATTGAAGCTCGGTAATCGCAAGTTTTATATCCTGCATCGGAACTGAACCAAGTCCGTAAAAAGTATCGGGCTCTTCTTTAATCATTGTCGATATACATTCGTTGAGATGCCTAGCTAAATCTGCGCCGTCTTTAGGATCGAGGTGATACATCAAAAGCTCGGGTAGGGGGGAAAGCACTTGTTTTGTAGTGCCTTCGTTATTAATTTCTTTCTTCCTTTTGCTTGCATCCCAACAAACATTTCGTACTGTCCGGTAATTTTTCCCGTCGATTATTATTGTCGATCGTTCATCATCTTCAATTTGCATTCTAGGGAACGAATCGCCGGAAGGTCGTCCATCCAATAAAGGGAATTCACTTGGAACGATGTGAGTGTGCATATCAATGATCATTTTTCACTCTATAAAAGAAATTTTGATGAAGAATACCATTACTTAAGGTTTTAATTTGCAAAAAAATCGCAGTTCTTTCTGACCTAGAGTATGCTCTGCCAAAATAGGAGGTTTGTAATGCCACTAAATCTTGACCATACGATAGTACCAGCTTATGACAAAGTGAAATCGGCACAATTCATTGCAAGAATATTGGGCCTAGAATATACAGGTCCATATGGGCATTTTGCTCCAGTAAAAATTAATGAAACATTCACCCTAGATTTTGATAACTCAGATAATCCTCATTCAAATCATTATGCTTTTTTAGCTTCTGACGAGGAATTCGACACAATATTGCAAAGAGTAAAGGACGAAGGAATTCTTTTTGGAAGTGGCCCTGGTTCAAGAACCGACGGTGAAATTAATCATAAGCACCAAGGAAGAGGGTTTTACTTCGATGATGAGAATGGCCATGTTTGGGAAATAATTACGCATACCTACATATCCAGTAGTTCAGGAACTAGCTAAACCCAAAATGAGAACACCAGAAGAAAAATTAAACATAGAAAAGGCAATTAGAAATGATCGCCTTGTAGATATAACCACCACTGGTCGAAAGTCAGGTAACCAATATAGGAAAGAAGTTCGCTTGCGACAGATTGACGGACAGGTATATTTGACTAATAACCCTGGTACTAGAGACTGGGCCGCCAACCTCTATGCAATTCCTCAGTTTCAATACCACTTCAAAGAAAGTGCAGAGATTGATGCTATTGCAGTAGCTAAGCCAGTTAGAGAGGAATCTGAAAAACGACAAATTCTCTATGCACTCCTGGAAAAAGAAGGAGCTTTGGATCAGCTAGAGGCAAGAGTTGCTGGTAGCAACCTATTCAAAATTGATTTCCCCGAGGAAAAATGACCTAGAGGAAATTCAATAGAGCTTCGTTAAATTCATCTGGCTTTTCAGTAGGGATCCAGTGCCCACAATTTTCGAAGGTCACCATTCTTGAACCAGGTATTCCCTCGTGTGTCATTTGCCCCATTTCAAGCGCGTTTACTGGATCCTCAGTTCCCCAGACCACTAAAGTTGGTACAGAAATGTGCGGGAATCTTCTAACCGTGTTGTACCTACTTCGAGTTTCCATATTGTTCATGTGGCTTAATACTCTACGGTACGCACCGAGACGCTCTTCGCTCTGTGTCAAGGCAAATTGGTAATCTGCAAGAGCTTCAATATCCACGCCTCCATTTACTTTAGGAGTGTAAGTCTCGATTATTTGATCCCGCGTCGGTGGGGTGAATTCAACCATGCTTTTCAGCTGCCTTGGCATTGCACCACCGCTTGCTACTAATACAAGTTTGTTGAGGCGCTGAGGGCTTTCGTATGCAAATAACGAAGCCAACCAACCTCCCATTGAATGTCCTACAAGATTAGTTTTTTCTAGACCTAAGGCATCTTGGAATTCCCGAAGAAAATCTACAAGGTACGCAAAAGAGTACTCTTGTTGTAGAAGACCATCGCCTTTACCCCACGCCAGTGCATCTACGGCGATGATTTTCATTTTTTTTGATAGAGGCCCGATATTTAGAAGCCAACTGTGGGCTCCATCGGTGTAGCCTACTCCGTGGAGCAAAATTGTTGGGTATCCTTCGCCTGCTTCAATGTACCGTGTTTTACCATGGCTCATTTCCACATATTTTTCCTCAGCATTGTCCAAAGTAATATTTGCAATTTGAACAGACATAAATTCTCCTACCGGATAAGCTCGTATTACAGATATCCTAGAATGGCTTTTGAAAGTGTCAAGTGGAGATCATTTGTTATACGAATATATAAATCATAATTCCGCTCTGATAGCACTCATTATTTTTGTGATTGGAGTAGCATTTTTTGCTTGGACCTACAAAAGAAACTTGTTTGTTTTGCTCCCAGCTTTGCTTATTGCGGCGCTTGCAATTTTCCTATTTTTCAATGCTCAGTACGGTCATAGCGACGTAACTAATACCAATGAGCTTAATATTTTCTTTGAATCCAATAAGCCATTTATTGTCCAAATTTATTCTGATTCATGCGCAATGTGCTTACTAAGTAAGAACTCCGTTGACGAATTGGATCGTAACATTGATGGAGAAGTGGCGTTGTTACGCTTAAATCTTTCTGAAAAAATAGGTAGAATGGTAGCTCGGCAATATCAAGTTACCGTTACACCTACTTTTCTCATATTTGATGGTTTTGGGAATGTAGCGTTTAGGCAGAGTGGTTATCCAGATATTGCTAAAATAGAGGAAACCGCATTGAGCCTAAAATCAAGTTAGAATATGTAATCTGGGGAAGTGGCGGAATGGCAGACGCGCATGATTTAGGATCATGTGCCCTGAGGGCGTGGGAGTTCGAGTCTCCCCTTCCCCACCAAGAATATTCGCTTGAAATGGTGGAGATAGGGGGGCTCGAACCCCCAACCTCCGCATTGCGAACGCGGTGCTCTCCCAGTTGAGCTATATCCCCACATTGAACAAACACATAATTGGCTCCCGCGGTAGGACTCGAACCTACGGCCAATCGGTTAACAGCCGACCGCTCTACCACTGAGCTACGCGGGAGCGAGGACTCTGAAAAGAGCTTATGTATTGTAACAAGCCAATCGCTCTAGGACTAGAACAAAGCGGATCATGGCAGGCTAATATTACAATAGTACTTTATTTATTGAAAAAATAATGGCGACCCCGACCGGATTTGAACCGGCGATCTCCGCCTTGACAGGGCGGTGTGTTAAACCAGGCTACACCACAGGGCCGCGAATTTTACCCTGAATCCTTCAGGGTGGGCTAGAACGCTCAACCAATCCCGTGATATCCGATAATTACGAGATCTCCTTCGACCATAACCGGAGTTACACGTTCTCCGCCCGTCAACCTTTCAAGCTCATCTATACGCTCTGGATACAACTCAAGATCAACTTGTGTATATGCTACATCGTCTTTGTCTAAGTCGTGAAGCAGCGCGTCTGAGTATGAGCAGTCAGGTCTTGTATATATTACAAGTTCTGGTTCACTTATCACCACATTATGTTATCACGAGTTGTCCATATGCTTCTGAAATGATATTTATGTGAGAATCGAGAAATTTTGAAAAGAAAGAGAGGTCTCCTATGGTCAAGATGCCCGCAGCAATTCTTCGTGGACTTGGGGACATAGAGTGCGACGAAGTTGATTTGCCTGATTCAGTTGAAGGAAAAGTATTGGTAAAAATGGAAATGGCATCAATTTGTGGTACAGATTTGCATTATGTGTTCCATGGTTGGCCTCGCAATAATTACCCAATGAACCCTGGGGAACCGGGACATGAGGGAATTGGACGAGTTCTTGATCCTGGACCGACGCTTTTGAAAGAAGGAACCCTTGTTCTTACAGTCCCGAACATTTGGGAAGCAAGAAACTTTGCGGGATATCAATGGATCTCACCAAATTTTCTTGTGGAACTACCCGATGATCGGCCCCCTGCAGAGTTGATGATGGCTCAGCAATTAGGCACAGTAATATTTGCAGCGCAAAAATTACCTGATATGTCGGGGAAAACGGCAGTGGTGATTGGACAGGGAAGCGCAGGATTGTTCCACGACTACTACCTCCGTAAATTGGGAGCTTCAAGAATTATTGCCATTGAACCTAACGACGATAGAAGAAATGCAGGAATAAATTTAAATGTGGACGATACCGTGGATGTTATAGGAGATTCAGCTGTTCAAGCGGTAATGGAATTGACTGGTGGTAAGGGGGCTGAAGTTGTCGTTGACGCTGTTGGAGGCCCTGAAACATTGGACCAAGCTATAAAAATCGCAAAGCCTGAAGGGCACGTTCACGTTTTCGGATTGCCGACAAGTTTTGAGAAAGTGCAGTTTGACCTAGGCACGTATTTCCTAAAAAGGCTCGATTTGCGCACAATTTTTGGTGCTCAAGACGAAAACAACCTATCTTCATTCCGAAAAGCACTTAAGCTAATTATTGATGGAGACATCGACATGTCTCCATATGTTACCCATGCTTTACCTATCGAAAACGTCAAAGATGCTTTCTCTTTAGCTCATGATCCGACTGATGGAGCGTTGAAGGTTTCATTAACAATGTAGGCTAAAAATCTAAAGTAGTTTTTGGTTAGTTTTATCAAAGTTACTTTCAATCTTGAGATCTTGGTGGTTTTAGCTCTTGACACACTCCTTGACTACCGATAGTCTCCATCGCGCATCTCGCGATCAGTTTACAATTCTGATATTAATGTATTTTGGAAGTATTCGCGGGTAGGTTAAGGAGGAAGCCGTGATTCGCACGCATTCGTTTATGTCGCGACGGTTGGCACTCGTATGGATTGCCGCAAGTCTGTTAGCTGGATTCGCTTTAATGGCTGCAATGTCAGGCACTGATAGTGTTCGAGCTGATGGGCACAGTACAGGTAATGAGAAATTAATCGTTACTCCGTCAGAGGCTGATTTTCAGCCTGGTAACCGTAGCTCTAAGACAGTTGTCTGGATTTATGGTTCCGGATTTGTACCTGGTACAAGCGTTCTAGTACTCGCTGCAGACCAAAGGGGTGTTGCAAGTGACGTTGGAGCACTTTCAAAGGTTGATGTTGTCGCCAATGCGGATGGAGCGTTTGGATTTCCATGGAAATTCGGTCGTTTCACACGTAAAGGTGTCGGTGGTGAGGGTATGATTTCACTTAGGGCTGTTGATGCTGCCAGTTTTGAAGACTTGGCAACTGCACCTCTTGCTCTTTGTAACCTGAACAACCGAGCCGAAGGTGCAGATGTACCTAGCCACTGTTCTAAATAGATAAGTGGTGTTGAATTTAGTTAGATATTTAGGGAGGACTCAGTGACTCGCACGCAAGTAACAAATATGCGACGTACCACTTGGATGTGGTTAGCAGCGGGCCTTTTTGCTGGACTATTGCTAGCTTTTGGGCTTACAGGTGTTCAGTCTGCCGCAGCTGATGGACATGCAACTGGTAACGAATCGATTACTCTTTCCACTAATGAAATAGACTTCGAAACTGGTAAGAGTCGTTCTAAGAAAAGCGTATGGATTCGCGGATCAGGATTTACGCCTGGCCAAGAAATCACGCTTATAGCTAGTGGTGCCCAAGGTGCTCTTTACGAGATTAGCACTTGTAGGTGGAAGACTCTTGGAGTATGTGACCCCAAGAAACGAAAAGATGGTGGTGGGGTACCTTATCCGCTAGTAGCTAACGATGATGGAGCCTTTGCCAGCAGTTGGCTTTTGGGACGATTCACTCGTAAAAACGTGGGAGAAGAGGCAATGATTACTATTTTGGCAGTAGATTCTGCTACTTATACTAACCTTGCTAGTGCTCCCTTGGCTCTCTGTAATCTTAATAACCGTGGTGAAGGCGAAGAAGTCCCTGACTTCTGCTCAGCCTAAGTGCGTAGGAGGAAATTGTGACTAGCACTATTACAAAACATTCCCGGGCAATGACACTTGCAGTACTTGCATTTGGTCTCATGTTTGGGCTGGTAGCAGGAACCATGGTTTTGACACCTAGTTCAGCATTTGCTGACGGTGATCATGATCACGGTACCACTGGTCTTGAGACCATAGTTGCCGAGAACGTCGTCGTTGACCATGAACTTGGTAAACGTACTTCTAAAAAGACTGTAAAATTGTGGGGCTCAGGTTTTAAACCTGGTGCTGAATTTATTCTTATGATTAATGACGGCCCTGGAGCTCCTACAGATATTACCAACTACACTACTCCTCATGACAAAATTAATGGGGTTGTGATAGCAAATGAGCGTGGTGCATGGGCAACTACTTGGAAGGTTCACCGATTCACACGTAAGCGTTCAGGTATTGGACCTGGTGACGGTGATGTTGAGAGGATGCGAGCCATTAGCGCCGTTGATCCTTCAGACTTCTCAGTTATAACAACTGCCCCCTTGGCTTTCTGTCGCGTAACTGACAGAGCAAACGCCAATGGCACTGCAGACGATGCAGCAGCAGCGTCAGCAGCAGCAGCAGCAGCAGTTACAGAATTTGCTGGCTTGACTAAACCAGAAGCAGCGACAGACGCAACTTGGGGGCTAATTGGGCCTGCTCTAGATGCTCACGCTGCAGCTACAACGGCAGATCAAGCAGCGGCTGATAAGGTTTTGTCAGACTGGAAAGCTTCCGGCGTATACAACCACTGCCCTAACTAATTAGCTGCAGATTTTAGATAACCTTAAAGGCCACCCGTTAACCGGGTGGCCTTTGTTTTGATAAATTTTAGGAGTCCAAATGGAAGAGTTTCATGGGATCGATTATCTGAACATTGAATCCGAATTAACTGATGATGAACTTCAAGTAAGAGACACAGTCAGAGAATTTGTGAATTCTGAGGCGATAAAAGAAATTCCAGATCATTTCCGCCAAGGGATTTTCCCTCATCATTTAATTCCACGTATGGGGGAGCTCGGAATATTTGGAGCACACATTGATGGATATGGTTGTGCAGGTATTGGTTCCGTTGCATATGGATTAATCATGCAGGAGCTAGAAAGAGCGGACTCAGGTTACAGATCTTTCGCATCAGTCCAATCGTCTCTTGCCATGACAGCTATCTACCTTTTCGGCACTGAAGATCAAAGGAAATTTTACTTGCCAGATATGGCCAAAGGGACAACTTTAGGTTGCTTCGCTTTGACAGAAGCAGATCACGGTAGTGACCCTAGTGGAATGAATACATTGGCTACAAGATCCGGTAAGGGCTTCGTGCTCAATGGTTCAAAAATGTGGATTACAAACGCTGGGATATCCAAAGTCGCGGTAGTATGGGCTTATTTTGAGGGATCAATTCGGGCATTTTTAGTAGATATGTCTTTAGAAGGTGTTTCGGTACAAGACATTAAAAACAAACTTTCAATGCGAATGAGTGTAACTTCAGGTATCCAATTTGATAATGTGTTATTACCAGAGGATTCACTGCTTCTGGGCACTAAGGGGTTGGGTTCTGCGTTAGAATGCTTGAATTCTGCAAGGTATAGCATCATATGGGGCGTATGTGGTGCAGCAGCGGATTCATTACATACGGCTATCGAATATACCAAGTCAAGGATTCAATTCAATAAACCGCTCGCAGGATTCCAGATGGTTCAGGAAAAACTATCTGATATGGCTACTGCGCTTTCCAAGGCCCAATTACTTGCACTTCATCTCGGTAGGCTTAAGGATAAGAACCAATTGCATTGGTCGCATGTCAGCATGGGCAAGTATAGTAATACTCGGGCAGCTCTAGAAATCGCACGTAATTGCAGGGATCTTCTTGGGGCAGCGGGTATTACAGACGATTTTTCACCTTTAAGGCATGCTATTAATCTTGAAACGGTACACACCTATGAAGGCACTGAACATATGCATCAATTGATTTTAGGCAGGCATATTACTGGATTAAATGCAATTAATTGAGAACAACTCCTTTAATAAAATGATGTTCTCCATGGAGGAAAATGAAAGCGATTAGGGTACATGAATATGGTGGTCCAGAAGTTCTCCAACTAGAAGAAATAGAGGACCCAGTTATTACCACAAGTGATGGGGTTTTGATTGGCATGCATGCATCGGGAGTGAACCCTGCTGAGGTTTCACGAAGAGCAGGTAAGGGGATGCCAATACAATTTCCTGCAATTCTAGGTATTGAAGGCGCGGGTGAAGTTATTGAGATAGGCTCAGATGTTCATTCGGTAAGCGTAGGTGACAGAGTGGTCGTAAGGCAGCCTGCCTATACGTACGCAGAATTGGTAGTGGCTCCTGAAACGAATGTCTATAAATTCCCCCAAAATTTAAGTTTTGTGGAAGCATCTACAATTTCGATCATATATTCGACTGCATGGGCAGCATTATGTGTTAAAGGAGAAGCTAAACCAGGTGATACTGTTCTTGTTCAAGCAGCAGCATCTGGGGTAGGTATTGCGGCAGTACAACTCGCAAAGCATCTAGGTATGACGGTTATTGGTACATCGAGTAGCGAAGAGAAACTTTCCTGGGCCCAATCATTAGGCTTAGATCATGGTATCAACTACCAAAGCACAGACTTTGTAGAAGAAGTTAAGCAAATCACAGAAGGACGGGGAGTCGATGTCATAGTGGATGGAGTCGGCGGAGATGTATTGGCAAATGGGGTAAGTGCGCTTGCCCGTAACGGTAGAGTCTGTGTTTTTGGAGGAGCAGGAAGCAGAGAATCGACTATTTCAGTTACCTCTCTATTTAGGATTGGTGGATCAATAAGAGGTTGTGGTGGCGCAGAAACATCACCAGATGATTTTAAGAAAATCCTTTCTTGGTTTGAACAAGGTTTACTACACCCGACTGTAGACAAAGTTTGGTCGCTGGCTGATGCAGTTGAGGCACATCGATATCAGGAGTCAAGGCAAATAAAGGGCAAATCAGCTCTTGTAATTAGGGAGTAATTATGAACTCTAAATGGGTAAATGTCTTAATAAATGATAAGCCTGTAGAGGCTTACTTATCCACGCCTGACGGACAAGGCCCGCATCCAGGAATAGTGGTTGCTATGCATGTTTTTGGGATTGATCAATTTGTCCAAGGTAAGTGCGACGAACTTGCCCAGCAAGGGTATATTGCAATTGCTCCATATTTATTTCACCGCTCTGATGTGTCTAATGATCAGTTAACGTCTTATCAATTTGAAGACCCACAGCGTCGTCAGGTTGCAATGCCTTTGAAAGATAATTTGAAGGACCCTGAGCTCATAGAGGATATGCTTGGCGCTCTCAATTATCTCAAGAAAATGGATAATGTTAGCGCTTCCTTTGGAGTAACTGGGTTTTGTATCGGAGGGAGAATTGCATATCTGATGAGCGTTAATACAAACGAATTTGAAGCTTGTGCAGATTTTTATGGAGTAGATATAGATCTTCCATGGGGTGAAGGTAATTCACCTTTAAGTTTGACAGCTAATCTTAATTGTAAGTTGGCGGGATTTTTTGGTGACTTGGATCAAAACCCGTCGAAGCTAGATGTTGATCATTTTGAAGCAGAGTTAAAAGCAAAGCATAAAAATTATACTTTTCATCGTTATTCGAATGCTCAACATGCTTTTAATGATCCCTATAATCCAGTTCGTTATGATCAGGAAGCCTCAAGGGATTCATGGCCAAAATTAATTGAATTCTTTGACGAGGCATTAAAAAATTAGCTATGCAAACTTCATCTGAACGTATTTTTACGACGCATGTTGGAAGTCTTCCAAGACCAGATGCTTTAGCAGAATTATTGTTGAAGAAAGAAAAAGGCGAGGACTTTTCAATTCAAGAATTAGAAGATCAAACTCGTATTGCGGTTAGCGAGATTGTGCGAAAGCAAAGTGAAATAGGCGTTGATATTGTGAGCGACGGAGAAATGAGTAAGATAGCTTACTCGACTTATGCTAAAGATAGACTCACCGGCTTTGAAGGCGATAGTGAACGTCGCATTAATCTCGATTTAGTTCCCTATCCAAATTTTCGCGAAAAAATGGCTCGTATGACTGGTAATCAACCTATGCGTAGGCCTAAATGCGTCGCTCCCGTACAAGTTAAAGATAGAGAGCCTTTGATCAAAGACTTAGCTAACTTCAAAAGCGCCCTCACAGGTGTAGATGTAATTGAAGCATTCATTACGTCTTCATCACCTGGAGTTGCTTCCATGTTCATGCCTAATGCTTATTACAATACCCACGAAGATTATGTGGAAGCGTTAGGAGATGCATTGAGAGAAGAGTACGAATCTATTGTTTCTGCAGGCTTTTTACTCCAGATAGACTGCCCCGATTTAGCAATGGCTTTTCATACTGCGTTCCAAGGGATTACGAAAAAACAATTCTTGGAACGTGCTCGTTTTCACATCGATGTATTGAATGAAGCCCTACGAAACGTGCCGGAAGATTCTGTCCGTATGCACATATGTTGGGGTAACTATGAAGGCCCTCATGATCATGACATTCCAGTGAAAGAAATTTTACCCATAGTGCTTGATGCAAAACCTCAGGCAATTGCGTTTGAAGCTTCAAATCCAAGGCATTCACACGAATGGGTGGATTGGAAAGAGGCAAAATTACCAGATAATAAAATTTTAATACCTGGGGTGCTGGATTCGACTAGTAATTTTATCGAGCATCCAGAATTAATTGCTCAAAGGATAGAGACATTTACCAATATCGTAGGCCATGAACGTGTGATAGCCGGCTCAGATTGTGGGTTTGGCACGTTTGCGGGGTACGGCAAAATGGACCCGGACATAGTTTTTGCTAAATTAGAAGCTTTATCCCAAGGAGCTGCAATAGCTACAGATCGGCTGAAGTATTAGCGACTTGCTCGTAGAATCACAATCCGTTCATTTTGGGGAATAGCTTCAACATTTTTGAAACCCGCATCCTTTAGCCATTGCACATGAGTATCCACTCCTCCAGCTTGGGCAGCATAATCTAAATTAGCGAACACTCCCCCGTCAGAGATCAGGTCGTGAATATCCTTATAGATACTGGCGATTAGATTGTCGTCGTACATGTTATGGATAGCGATTGCTGATACCACCATATCGAACGGCCCACCCAGGGCATTGCTCCAATCCCGCTTGGAAAAATCGCTTTTTATAAATGTAGTTTTACCTTCATATTCTTTCAGGCGTTCTTTTGCATGAACGAACATCGGCTCCGAAACGTCCTGTAAAGTAACGTTTGCATTCGGGAAATTATCAAGCACGTACTTTGCTAGCAGTCCGTAGCCAGATCCGACATCAAGAACATTGATGCTTTGAGTTTCAGAAAAACCACAAGAGCGTACAGTTGCTTCAATCATAGGGCCCCTTTGGTCCTGACGCCCGTCGTCCCTATTAACCCAATGGTCGACAAATTGCTGCTCTTCCCATTGTTCAGGGATTTCATGATTTACCGCGTGCTGTGATGGTTGATGCCTGTTTGTCATTACGTGCTCCTAGTTTAAGTGTCCGAGGGATGCGCTCCCTTTAAGATTGATTCAGTTGAGATTGTAAGCGATTCCTTAAGCCTTGGACCCCTTTGTGTGACTATTTTTGCTGATGCGAATAGTCCAATCTGCGCGGATTCTTGAATGCTCATGCTTTTACTTAAGCCAAATAATACTCCTGCAGCAAATATATCACCTGCTCCAGTTGTATCGACTACGTCGACATTGTAGCCGGGAAGAGAATATATCTGACCATTGTCGAAAACCATAGTGCCGTCGGCTCCACATGTCATAAATACTAGCTTTACATGTCGTCCTAGCATTTGTAACTGTAGAGTTCTATCGTTTGATCCAGAGAAAATTTCTGCTTCGTGTTCATTACAGAACAGAATATCTGTGAAATTCTCCACTGCATTTTTCAGTGGATCCATGAAATTTGTGACGATGCCAGGATCGGAAAGAGTTAAGGCGACCTTAATGTTACGGTCTCTTGCCATTTTCATTGCTAGAGTTGCAGCCGTTTGTGCAGAGGGAGAGCTGTATAAGTAGCCTTCCACATATATGGTTGTACTTGCAGTTAGCGTAGATAAATCAATATCTTCCGAATTGAGAGTGGCGGATGCAGCAAGATTAGTTTGCATAGTTCTTTCGCCATCAGGCGTTACCAATACCACGCATGAACCTGTGGATTCTTGATGGTTATAAGCAGGTGCAAATTGAACCCCATTATTAGTCATACTTTCACGATATAAATCCCCATTCCTGTCGGTTCCTACCTTCCCAATAAATGAGGTTGTCCCACCAAATTGGCTAATACCGACAACGGTATTAGCTGCAGATCCACCTGCTGCGTTACTCTGGGTAAATTCACGCAATTGTTTAAGAATGAAAGATTGCTCATCAGAGGAAGACAGGGTCATCAATCCTTTTTGAAGTTGATTTTCCTGTAAAAATTGATCTTCGATCCTGATTTCAGTATCGACAATAGCGTTTCCGATTCCGAGAACATCGTATTTCATATTTGCACGCAGGGAACCTACACGCAGATTTACACTTCGTCAATTAATGCAGGTGTCGTTGACATAGGGTAGTCGTACCCATACACTCATGTGGTAGCACTATTACTGGAATTTGTATGTACGGCGAACGTAAACCTGAATTTGACCCCGATGAACTAATGCGTAACCTCAAAGCTAATTGGGGCGGCATTTTTAGTCGCCTTCCTGGCGGAGGGAACCGCGGAGTTGTTATCGCTGTTATTCTCGTCTTATTAGCTGTTGCCTGGGCAGCGAGCGGTATCTTTACTGTTGGCCCCGGTGAGCAAGCAGCAACAAGGCTTTTTGGTAAATTTACAGGGACTGAAGGTCCTGGGTTGCGCTGGTATTACCCTGCGCCTATTGGTGCTCGTAACATCGAGAATGTTCTTGAAACGAAGAGAATGGAACTGGGCTTCAGGAGCAATCCCAGTCGGGATGTCCCAGTAGAGTCTACGATGATTACCGGTGACTTAAACATTGTGGACGCAAGGCTTGTGGTTCAATATAGAATTTCTGATTTAGAGAAATTCCTATTCCGAGTTGATGATCCTGGTGATTCTGATCGAGACTCTGCAGAAGGTAGACCAGACGGGAGAACATTAAAAGATGCTACTGAAGCTGCCCTCAGGCAGGTCGTAGGCCAACGTTCAATCGATGACGTCCTAACTGTCGGGAAAGAAGCCGTCCAGCAAGACACAAGAACACTGCTTCAGGAGTTTATGACTTCTTATAATGCAGGCATTCAGATACTTGAGGTTGCCTTACAGGAAGTTACTCCTCCAGATGAAGTCCGTGCTGCATTTGATGATGTCGTTGCTGCACGTTCTGACAAAGAAACTAGAGTTAACCAGGCTAACGCATATGAACAGGATCGTATTCCTAAGGCTGAGGGTGCTGCCCAGCAGACTGTTCAAAGCGCCGAGGCATTTAAAGCTTCTCGTGTTGCACAAGCGCGAGGTGAAGCCTCTGGATTCCTCGAAATATTAGAGGAGTATGCGAAATCTAAGGAAGTTACACGCACACGATTGTATTTAGAAGAAATGGAGAAAACGCTCTCTGGAGTGGAGATTTTTGTTGTTGATGAGAAGACAGGTGGAGTCCTTCCATTCCTGCCATTGACTCCAGGTGCAGCATCTTCAGTAGGGGGAGGTTCCTAGCATGAAACTATTAGCCCCTATTGTGATTTTGATTGTTGCTGCTTTTGTTTTAATTCCTCAAGCGTTTTATAAGGTAGATGAAACCGAGCATATAGTACTCACTCGCTTTGGAGAGATTAGAGGTATTGAGAGTAGCCCGGGATTGAAAATGAAAGTTCCGTTTATTGATGTGGCCAATGTCCTTGATAAGCGTTTACTCCGAGTTGATGTCCCCCGAGCTGGCTTCCCTGATATTCAAAGTCAATTTTTAGATATCGATGCTTATGTTCGATACAGGATTACGGATCCTCGTAGCTTCAGAGAAGTACTATCTAATGAGGTAACTGCAGGTGACCGAATCAGTAACCTCGTCGTTGCTGCACTTCGTGAAGAAGTTGGTATGCGAGACCGTGAAGAGATAATTGGTGGTAACCCTATTGATCTTGCGGATGGAACACAGAAAGTGGAGCCGATCGTTCAAAATGGAGTTTTTGCCAGAGAAGAATTGACTAGAAAAGTTAGAGATGTTGCTGATGCACGTGCAAAAGAACAGGCGTTTGGTATTTCTATTGTGGATGTTCGTATCAAGAGAGCTGAATTTCCTGATTCAATTGTGGGTACAGTATTTACACGAATGCGCTCAGAGCGTGAAATTCAAGCTAATGCACTCCGTGCACAAGGCGAAGAGCAATATCTCACGAAAACAGCTGATGTTGATCGTAGGGTAGAGATAATTGGGGCGCAAGCCGATGAAAAAGCCAACCGTCTTCGTGGTGAAGGAGAAGGACAGGCAATTTCCATCCTTGCAGAAGCATTAGGGCAAGATCCAGAATTCTTTGCATTTCGACGTAGCTTGCAAGCCTATAGCAAAATTTTGAATGATAGTACGACGTTAGTGCTACCAGCAGATGCTGATTTATTTAAATTCCTTCTTTCCTCGCAGGGTAGCAAATAGATTTTTGTTTGCCTCGATGCTGTAGAATCAGCATGTGAACTCCTCTTTAATTCGTAATTTTTGCATAATTGCTCATATCGATCATGGTAAATCGACACTTGCCGATCGTATGCTCGAGATAACAGGTACTGTTTCTGCACGAGAAATGCAGAACCAATTGCTGGATACAATGGATCTAGAGCGAGAGCGTGGAATTACAATCAAAGCCCAAGCGGTAAGAATGGATTTGGAGTACCAGCAACAAAACTATGAAATAAATTTAATTGATACCCCAGGTCATGTCGATTTCTCGTATGAAGTTTCACGATCATTAGCAGCATGCGAAGGTGCGCTTCTAGTTGTTGATGCTTCTCAGGGTATTCAGGCGCAGACGCTAGCAAATGTTTACCTTGCACTAGAGCATGATTTAGTAATTATCCCTGTTATAAACAAAATAGACTTACCTGCAGCTGATCCTGAACGCGTGATAGAGGAAATAGGAACTGCTTTTGGCTTTACGCCTGATGAAGTGCTTATGGTTTCAGCCAAGGCTGGTACGGGCGTAAGAGAATTGCTGGAAGCTGTTGTAGATCGAGTTCCCCCTCCTGAAGCTGACGAACAAAAACCTTTAAGAGCACTCGTGTTTGATTCGAAATATGATTCCTACAAAGGAGTGATGGCATACGTCAGAGTTATTGACGGCGTCGTTAAAGGGACTGATTCAGTAAAGATGATGGCTACTGGCGTTGAAGCCGATTTGCTAGAAGTAGGCGTTTTTAAGCCTACTATGCAAAAAATACCTCAGCTTGCAGCAGGGGAAGTGGGGTATTTAGCAACTGGACTTAAGAGCGTAGGAGAATGCCGTGTAGGCGACACGATTACTTTATCTCGCAATGGAGCAATTGAAGAGCTTCCGGGTTATGGGGAACAGAAGCCTATGGTTTTTGCCGGATTATACCCTTCAGATAGCAGCGAATTTCACGACCTTCGTGAAGCTTTAGAAAGATTGCAAATGAATGATGCTGCACTAATTTATGACCCTGAGAGTTCTCCTGCTTTAGGCCCAGGTTTTCGATGTGGCTTTTTGGGATTGCTGCATATGGAGATCGTCCAAGAACGACTAGAGCGAGAATATGGAATGGATTTAGTAGTTACTGCACCTAGTGTCGTATATAAAGTTACTATGAATGATGGTTCAATCAGAGAGGTTTCTCGCCCTACAGATCTACCTCCTGCAGGGGAGACAGAAAAAGTCGAGGAACCATGGCTAGAAACTTCATTATTGACTCCCGCAAGATTTGTAGGCCCCATGATGGATTTGATAAATACCAAGCGGGGAGAATTTAAACGCACAGAATATTTGGATATGGTTGGGGTGAAAATGGATGCTAAAGATTCGGCACCCTCCTCTGATCCACGTGTTGTACTTGAGGCAAATATTCCTATGGCTGAAGTTCTTGTGGATTTCTATGATCAAGTAAAAACTCGGAGCAAAGGGTACGCTTCGCTAGATTACTCATTTAACCAATACCGATCAGCCCCATTAGTAAGGTTAGATATTCTTGTAAACCAAGTATCGGTTGACGCATTATCTTTAATTACGCATCGTGATCGTGCTTACTATCAAGGGAAAGCGTTAGTTGAGCAGCTTAAGAAAGCTATACCTCGTCAGTTATTTGAAATTCCAATCCAAGCTGCAATTGGCAGCAAAATAGTGGCTAGAGAAACAGTTTCGGCTCTCAGGAAAAACGTGTTGGCCAAATGCTATGGTGGAGATATCACAAGGAAAAGGAAACTTCTTGAGAAGCAGGCTGAGGGTAAGAAGAGAATGAAGCGCGTAGGGCGAGTTGAGGTTCCCCAAGAGGCATTTCTTGCAGTGCTTAAGATGGATAGATAATTCTCAAATTCTATTTGAGAATATGCCTTGGTCTCCCTCGAGGCCCGTTGCTCTTGCTTTTTCTGAAGCAGCAGTTAAATATTCATCAAATTTGCCCCATACTGGGCTAAACATGCCTGTGTTGTTGTACTGAATGTCGCCTTTTTGGTAATGACTAATTCCATATTTTTCCATAGGGAGTTCAATGCATTGGTTTTCTTCTGGATTGCGGAAAGTACACATCGGGTCTCCTCCATCTTCTACAATCCTTGCTTGATCCTCGATCATTTTCCTTAGCATGATCAATCCTCTATCCATTTCTGTTAACTTTTCTGCTGATCTATCGGTTACTTCACCTTGACCTTCCCATGCGATCATATCTTGACCAATAACATGTACAGGTAAATTTTCAACAGGTACTTCGTAAGAAGGAACCGGGGTTTGCTCAGGAACAACAACTTCTTGCCCGGGTGTATAACACTCATAAACTAAATGCCACGTATGTGTGTCGTCTATTGGGATACGAATTTGGAATTCTTCTAATCCGGGTCTACCAATCAACACTACGTTTGGGAAAACCATAGGATGCCCTGTTTTCCAGTGAGGAGAGCTTTCATCAAGCCCTTCAATAACACGTCTTTTGATAATACCGTACTCGAACTCCTCGAACCCTATTTTTAAATGATGACGTTTAATTGATTCAAATCGATCTTTCATTGCTGGATCACTGATACCTCGTCTTTCCATTGAATACAGACCTAGATGGCCGTGGACATATTCAGCATGAACTTGGTCTACAGAATTTTCTTGGCATTGAAGCCAATTACAATTCAGGACAGTGGTACCGATTTGACGTAATGCATTTTCGCGAACGAAGATTCCCCATTTAGGTAGCAACGGAGCAGGGTTAGGGCCAATATACCCCCAGATTAAACCGCCAAGCTCTTCAACTGCGTAGCTATCAATTTTGACGCGCGAAGCAAATGTGGTTTTGTTAATTTCAGCAGGCATTTCAATACAGTTGCCATTTGAGTCGTATAGCCATCCATGGTAGGGACACCTTAATCCATCTTTTTCAGGAATCCCTAGGCGCAAGTCTACATTTCGGTGAAGGCATCGCTGGCCAATTAGCCCTAAATTACAAGAACGATCTCTAAATAATGTGAAATTTTCACCTAACAGCCGTATTGATTGGACTGGATTTTCTTGCAAGTTCTGAGATGTAGATATTGGATACCAATATCTACGTAATAATTCTCCTATAGGTGTTCCTGGGCCTACTTTTGTTAAACGGTCATTTTGATCTTGAGTTAGCATAGTACCCTCAATGCATTTGTGATTTAGTCACTTTAAAACTTAAGATTTTGTATCCAATCTAACACTTCTGATCGGTACAGCGGGTTTTGAAGTGCTAACTCTATACCAGTTTTCATTAGGCCCAAGGGAGTGCCTGCATCGTACCTGTTTCCGTCGAACAAGTGAGTATGTACTGGTTCCAAATTTGCAAGCATATCAATGGCATCCGTTAGTTGAATTTCTCCTCCACTTCCTGGAGAAATAGATTCAAGGCAATCAAAAATTTTAGGAGAGAAAATATAGGGACCGACAAATGCAAGATTTGTCGGCGCATTATTTTGTTCGGGCTTTTCTATGCACCGGATCAATTTTGTGTCACGTGCGGATATCCGTTCTCCTTCAACAATTCCATATCTTGATACCTCTTTCCACGGAACTTCAATTACCCCGATAGCATTCCCCAATCTTTTGTAGGCGTCTAGTAATTGCAGGGTTACTGATGGTGTTCCGATAAGAATTTCATCAGGAAGGTAGACAATAAATGGTTCAACTCCTACAGCCTGTTTTGCCGTAAGTACAGCATGCCCTAACCCAAGTGGTGCACTTTGCCTCACTGTGATGATATTAGCCCTATTGGAAATATTTTTTATTTCCTGCAGTCGTGGGTAGGTATGTGAATTTACGGGAGTTTCATGCTCATTGCTAAAATCAAAATAATCTTCCAACGCTGCTTTGCCACTTGAAGTAACAATTATAATTTTGTCTACTCCAGCTTCTACGGCTTGTGCTACTGAGTAGTGTATGACTGGTAGGTCGATTATAGGGAGCATTTCTTTAGGCACAGATTTCGAAATTGGAAGAAACCTAGTTCCCAAACCTGCAGCTACTATTACAGCAGTACGTATTTTCATCACGGGGTAGGATAGCAGTTGCCTAATCCATATGCATTTAATAGGTTCGTGCTTCTAGTTGTTATTTGAGGATATTAAAATTAGGCTAACTGAATGGTCTCTTTAAAAGATCGAGTGATCTATTTTTTCTTATTTCCATGGGGTCATTTCACGGCGGACTTGCCAGGTGGTGCGCTTTTTATTATTGCTCCAGCTATAGGTATTGCCTGGGGTCTTACACCTGCAGAAATTGGATTCATCATTACGGCACATGCTATAGGGGCTGGTATTGGTTATTTGCCTTCTGGAATAATGGGCGATCGCGTTGAAAGACGTGGGTTAGTTTTATTATTCATGATTGGTTGGGCTGCAATAGGCTATATCGCAGCTTCTTTTTCATGGAGCTACAGTACATTGATTGCATTGATTGCAATTGCAGGATTTGGCGACGGCGGTTGGCATCCTGCTGCTACGGGCACAATGGTACAGAAAATGCCTACAAAAAGAGGATTTGTGCTAGGTGTGCATTTGGTAGGGGGCATATTTGCGGAAGTAATAGGACCTGTTATGGCAGGAGTTTTGCTTACTTTTTGGGATTGGAATGAAGTCTTAAGGTTATCGGCTACCCCATTACTGATTACATTTATTATATTTTTCTTTGCCTGGCCAAATATTTACCGGACCAAAGATTCGAAAATTTCCTTTTCAGATTTTTTCAGCTTATTGATCCCCTGGAAATCAATCGCTGGAATAAACATGATTCTTGTAATGATTTCTTACAGCATGGCTTATATTGCACTTTTGGCAATGACCCCTTTATATCTACTTGAATTTCACGGCTATAGTTCAGTTTTTGCAGGATCAGTATTTGCAATAATGATGCTTTCAGGAGGAATAATTGCCCCATTGATGGGTAGAATTTCAGATCAATTTAACCGCAAATATGTGAATGCAATCGCGCTAGTTGTAGGAGTATTAGGTCTGTCAATTCTTACCACCGGTAATGGGCCGTTCATGCTAATACTAGGTGCTACTATTGCGGCTGGTGCTTGGACTGGATTGAGACCTGGTTTATTGGCTGATGCAGTTGAGATTACGGGAAAAAGAGAATCAACTTCACTCGGAATAATTTTCGTCTTCATGGATGGTATTGGTGCAATGGGTGCTGTATTAGCTGGATTGGTAGGATACGCTGACCTGCGTTACGCATTTGTATTTGCAGGAGTCTTGGCAACATTTTCTGCGTTTCTTTCGATAATTTATTCGATTAAGAGAGAGATATCGGTTTGAAGATCTGCTTTAACCTCTGACATTGACCATTAGGCTTTCGCACCCTACGATGTTGACGCCGTGCTAGACGGGGAGTTAGCGGTGCCCTGCACCCGAAAGCCGCTTAGCGGGGTTGAATTCCTACCTTGAGGGTTAAGCCTGACACCTCTAGTTTGGGAACGGATATTGAGAGCTTGGCCCTGCGCGACAAAGTCCTGTGAACCGCGTCAGATCTGGAAAGAAGCAGCGCTAAACAGTGCCTTTGAGTGCCGCAGTGAAGCCTGGCTTGAGTTCGAACCCTATAGCTATGTGGAAGTTACTGATTCGAATGGCAGGTGCACGGCACTAATCTTATAAGGCTATGATTACGGAGTAGAGTTGTTTCATCGCTCCCCCAAAAAAAGCCTCGGGCAACATTTTTTAACAGATCGTAATTTACTTGCAGTAATTGCAGACGCTGCAAGTATTTCCAGCGTCGATACAGTAATTGAAATAGGTCCTGGGAGAGGATCGTTGACAGAAGTTCTGGCAACACGTGCTAATAGAGTCATAGCAATTGAGCTTGACTCTGAGCTGATAGAGCCTCTAAAAAGCTTGGAGTTTGCGAATGTGAAAATTGTTGAAGGCGATGCTCGTGCAGCAAACCCTGATGACCTTCTAGGTGAATGTAGTTCCTATAAGCTCGTAGGGAATCTGCCCTATTACGCAGCTTTACCAATAATTCGAAGTTTTTTCGAATCAACATGCAGGCCTTCACAATCAGTATTCCTTCTCCAAAAGGAAGTCGCGATGCAAATTTGTGCAAGTCCCGGGTCGTATTCACTAGCATCTTTAGGAGTCCAAATATTTGGGGACCCCAGAATATGCAAAATCGTTAAGCCTGGTTCTTTTTCGCCTGCCCCTAAAGTTACCTCTGCCATAGTTGCAATTGAATCACATGATCATTACATCAATCGAATACTTAATATTCCTTTGTTTTTCAAACTCCTTCGGGCAGGTTTTGCAGCACCGAGGAAACAGTTACGAAACTCTATCGCCCTTGGCCTTTCTATAGAAAACAAAATGTCAGAAGAATTATTGTCATTAGCAAGCATTAATTATCAACGTCGAGCAGAGACACTTTCGATTGAAGAATGGATTAATTTATATAATTACTGGCGAGAAATGGATTGAGTATAGTTATTAATAGAGGAGATGGAGGCTTGCTAATTGACCCTCCATGTGAGCGTTGCGGCAGAACGCAAGTTCGCGAAGTTCTTTATTCTTCAGCAGGCCAGCCGCTCCTCCCAACTGAAATTGAAAGTTTGGCTTGGACAGATTATTTATGCGTTTGCGGATCTGTAAGGCTAAGGCTGGGTAAGAACCCTAACTCTTGATCACTTTTAAAATATCTAATCCCAATGCTACAGACTGACCTGCGGAAATATCTATCTATCTGCTCCTTTGGTACCTAGCACTGCTCCACGCTCTTCAGTAGAAGCATATTCCCAATTAAAATTGGCATTTGTATAGGCTTCTTCGGGCATCAAGCTTTCCAATCCGCGTGAAGCTAATTCCTCTGCAAATTTTTCGCGTATCCATCCTTCTTCTACAGGATACTCAATTTGATCACGTGCACGATCTTCAACTTTTTCACTATGACCAGAAAATTGGGGAAGAGGCGCTAGAGCTAGGTATCTAGCTGGCTCTACGCTGACATTAAAATGCTGATGGAACCATCTATCTGGCGGAGTGAACATACTGCCTTCATGCCATGGTGCTATGATTTTTTCTCCACCTTCGGGCCACATAATTGAATAGCCTTCACCCGCAGGGATTACTATAACCCTACCTGGTCCATGCCTATGGCCTTTTTTGTAAGTTCCTGGGGGAAAGACCGACATATGGCCCCCCATTTGTGAATTTGGAAATGAGACGTCAACGACATGGCCACCACCACCTCTTTGCCGATGAGGTACCAAGTCATTCCAAGCAGCCATGTCAGTAAAGAAATTGCCGTACCATGTGGCTCCTCTACCCATAGCAGGAGCTCGTTTTGCAACAGCATAGAGTTCTTGTTCGGTAGGTCTTAGGAGCTCTGGGTGCTCGTATGGGTTATCAAAAAAGAAGCCAGGATCAGGTTCCAAAGACATTGCTACTGGCAAGTAATTATTGTGCAGCATTCGCAAAGATTGATCACCTCTGGCATTTGCGAATTGGCGATATGCTCCCCTAGGAATTAGGAATAGACTCCTTGGGCCAAATTCAAAACTATGTTTATCAACCCCGCTTGTCCATACTGTTGCAATTCCATGCCCAGAGACAGTGTAAACAATTTCATCTAGTGCGAATTTCATTGGCGGTGCGCTAGCACCGGGTGGTAACTCAGTTAGGCGAGCTTCTGCCACTCCTTCCATTCCTGATACTTGAATGAAAGCCGCATTACATTCCCTTTCATGCCAAGGACCTACTTCTATAGTTCTCAAATCTTCAATGAAATAGCCTCTATGGATAGGGACATTTTGGTTTTCCATCCATCTGTCATAGATGAATCGACCATCACCGCTTCCTCCACGTGCTATATCGTCTTTTACGTTCGTTTCATCAGGCATTCAAAAGCCTCCCCAAATTTGTACCCTTAGATGCTACATGAAATATCCGAATTCTGCCGTAAAATGGTGAAGTGATTCATTTATTGGCTCCAGCAAAAATTAATCTTAGCTTAGAAATTATTGGTCCTTTGGACTCTAATTACTACGAGGTCCGTACTGTGCTTCAATCAGTAAGTCTTTTTGACGAATTATTTTTTGATCACTTAAAAGATATGCGTCTCAATATTGATAATTCAATAAATTTTGATGAAGAGGACATAGTGCTAAAGGCTGCAAGGCTTTTACAAAGAAAATTTGACGTCTCTTTAGGGGCCTCTATTCGAGTAATCAAAAATATACCCATATCAGCTGGTTTAGGCGGGGGCAGTAGCGATGCTGCCACTACTCTTCTTGGTCTTAACAAACTATGGAGGCTTAATTTAAGTGACGATGAACTGCACGATGTTGCAAGTGAATTGGGAAGTGATGTTCCATTCTTTATTAATGGTGGCACTCGTTATGGGGAGGGGCGTGGTGATGAACTTAGTAAATTGCCTATGCCTACACAAAACTATGTGGTCATATTTAGCCCTACCGAAGGAATCCGTGAAAGCAAAACCAAAAGTATGTTCGGATTGATACAAGATAACCATTTTACAGATGGTTCAAGGACTGCGGAATTGATTGAAGCTATCAACTCTCAGAAGCCATTATCACATCTCCTATTTAACGTATTTGATGCTGTTGCAAGTCTTGCTTATTCGCCTTATGTTGGAACAAAATCAGTGCTAGGAGACTTGATCTCTGCTCCGTACATATTAACGGGTTCCGGGCCAAGCTTATTTGCATTATTTTCAAGCGAAAAGGATATGATGCAAGTCGTTAATCAGAACAAACTAGCAGGGTATATTGCGTATCCAGCTAGATTGATTTCAAGTTGGTCTACTCAAGGCTTGGATGGTGGTAGTGTAGAAAATATTTTTAACGAATCTGATAGGAGTGAAAATGCCTCAAATTGAATATTTGCAACCAGAAGGTTTGTCACCGAATGGAAATCGATACACGCATGTTGTCAAAGTAGGCCCATGGGTTTTCATCGCGGGTCAGACCGCCTCTGATGGGGAGGGTAATGTAGTTGGTATTAATGACCCTCAGGCTCAGGTAGGTCAGGTCATGAAAAATTTGACACAAGCTGTTGAATCAGTTGGAGGCACATTTGATGATATTGTTAAGACTACCGTTTATGTAGTAGGTGAGCAAAACTTAGATATTATTCGTCAAGAGCGCGCTAAATACCGAACTGCTAACCCTCCAACTAGTACACTTTTAGTTATTTCAGGTTTGGCAAAACCAGAGTTTTTACTTGAAATTGAAGCAGTAGCGTACGTCGAATAGAAATTAAAAGGAGATATTATGCCAGGTTTAAATCTACATCCACCTATAGACACTAAAACAATTCAATTGATGGGTCATAATAATGATTCTATTGATGCGTATATTGCGAAACCTTCCATCGGAGGTCCTTTTGCAAGTGTAATTGTCGCGCATCATATGCCTGGTTGGGACGAGTGGTGTATAGAAGTCACTCGCAGATTGGCGCATCACGGCTATTTAGCAGTATGCCCTAATTTACATGATCGATTTGGACCTGGAACAGCTGCAGAAATGTCTGCTCGAGTTAGAGATGATGGCGGGCAGAGAGATGAATTTGTTATAGGCGATCTACAAGGAACACTTGATTATGTTAGAAACTTAGATGAGGCAACTGGAAAAGTTGGGATAATTGGGTTTTGTTCGGGCGGCAGAGTTTCGTACATGGCAGCCGCGAAACTTAATTTGGACGCCGCTGTTGATTGCTGGGGGGGCAATGTTATACCTACTCCGGATCGAATAAATGAAAATCAACCTATTCCTGTCATAGAAATGACATCAGACATTAGTTGTCCCGTTTTGGGTCTTTTTGGTAACGACGATGGAAACCCTGACCCTGTTCAAGTTGATTCGATTGAGTCCGAGCTTCAGAAGCACGGAAAAAATTATGAATTTCATCGATACGATGGCGCAGGCCATGCATTCTTTAACTGGGCGGGTTCCTCTTATCGCCCTGAGCAGGCTGCAGACGGATGGCAAAAGGTATTTGCTTTTTATGAGAAGCATTTACTGAGTAATTGAGAATGCAGATAGGTGTTTTATAAGCTTGATTTACACGTACTGATCTGAGATGGCTATTTTGGATTCTGGTAATAATCAACCTGTTGTTAAAGGCAGCCATAGCCTCGAAGCCCCTTTCGTCGCATTGGAAGCGCGATTTGACGAGAATCAGCCGAGTAAGTTAATCGCGATTTCCGGATTGAAATTTCGATCTGCGAATCATCCTGAGGTGTACTTTGCGGAAGATGAACATGGCTACAGAGAATTCATAGACTTTTGCATGGGCTGTGCAATTATTGTTCACGATGCTGCACCTGCAATTGCAGCTCTTTCACAATATGGGGAATTACGTTCTTCTGAAATTTGGGATGTCCAAGAAATTGCAGAATTGCTACATCCTGAAACAGCAGAAGAGGATTTATTTTCCTTAGCTACAAAGCTAGGAGTAGATGCACCTTCCAGTAGCGGAAAAATTTTTGATGAGCAGTATCTATATTCAATAACTTTGGGTAATGTTTATGAATTTTTGCTCAGGGAGCTAAAAACATTACCACTTAACGTAATTCAAAGGCTCCTATCTTTATTGCTGCGGTCTCAGAGTACTCTTTATACATTAATGGCAGAAATCTCTGCTTCCTCAACGTATACATCACAAGATTCAATGAAAAGGACGGAGGAGAGAGATTCTGTTAGTAGGCTTGAACGGCCACGTTCCTTGGGTCAACCTAGTCAATTCCGTGCTATCGAGCCTGAATTCATAGCTGAATTACTTGAAGCAGATGGGCTTATTGCACAAAAATTTCCTGAATATGAACCACGCCTTGAACAACTAACTATGTCCCAATCTATTTCAGAGGCATTTGGTTCTACTAAACAATCTATCGAAGCTCATCACTTGGTTGTTGAAGGAGGGACTGGAATTGGAAAATCAGTGGCTTATTTGTTACCTGCGATTCTTTTTGCAATCCGCAATAACGTTCGAATTGTAATTTCAACCAATACCATTTCTCTTCAAGAGCAATTGATAAAAAAAGATATACCAGATCTTGTTGATGCTTTAAATGCCATTGAGGACATTGATTTGTCGGACTTTAGGTACTCACAACTTAAGGGAAAGGCTAATTATGTTTGTCTCAAACGCTGGGAATCTCTTGCTAATTCAGAGGCAATTACTTCTAATGAAGCTTCGACATTAGCAAAGACAGTTGCATGGCTTCGTAACACAAGGACAGGTGACCGATCAGAATTGCATCTTAATCAAGGGGAGTTAAAATCCTGGACTCGAATCAATGCAAGTGCATTTGCAAATTGCTTAGGTGTAAAAGAGGGTGCATGTTTTTATAACCATGCTAAAGAAAAAGCTGCATCTGCTCATCTGATCATTGTTAACCATGCGCTATTGCTGTCAGATATTGAAGTGGGTGGTTCTTTAATCCCTGATTATCAATATTTAATTATTGACGAAGCTCACAATTTAGAGTCTGAGGCAACAAAGCAATTTGGATTCCAAATATCTTCTGCTGCAATTCTAGAAGCATCAAACCGGTGCAAGTCTATTTATTCTGAACTTCTCGGATTGGTACAAATTTCGCCGATTGATTATAGCCATAAGGAAATTTTGCAACGACATACAAAAGAATTTGATGAAACTATTGCTAATGTCGATTCCCTTTGGGGTGAACTTATTTCGGAACTTGAGATATTTTTACTAAACTCTCGTATTTCACCTAGTGAAATGGAATTACGTATAACTAATTCAGTTCGTACAATGCCTGATTGGACTCAGCTTGATATAAAAGCAGACGATTTTGAGCGAACATCAAGTCAATTGGCGGATGTTGTGAACCGGTTAAGGCGCGAGCTTGAAGATATTCCTTCCGAAAAAATCAAAGGAATCGATGCTATTAAATCTGAATTATCGGATTGGATTTCAATTCAATCCGAAATTAGAGGAAAAATTAATAACTTTATATCAAATCCAGATCCTAAAATAATATATTGGATGAGCAAGGCCGAAACTGTGACATTAAATAGTGCACCGTTAGAAGTGGCATCGAAGCTTCGCGAAGATTTATTTGGCGACAAAAAAACCGTGGTTTTGACTAGCGCAACGATGGCCGTGATGGGCAGTTTTAATCATATTATTGAGAGGCTCGGTATAAGCGAACCTCGGGAATTATGCTTAGGCTCACCTTTCGATTACAAAAATGCCGCTTTGCTTTACCTTCCAACCGATGTTCCAGCTCCTACTTCTGATAACTACCAAAATTCCATGGCATTAGTGATTCAAAGATTGGTGGAAATTGCAAATGGGAAAACGATGGTTTTATTTACTTCACATTCTGCTGTACGAAATATTTCCGCTGATTTAAAGTCAGTTCTCCCTGTTAAAGGGTATGAAGTACTTGCACAAGATATCGATGGAACACCTGCTCAATTAATAAATCGATTCCAAAGAAAATCAAAGTCAGTACTGCTGGGTACCTCTTCGTTTTGGGAGGGCGTAGATATTGGTAATGACGCCTTAAAGGTTTTGATTATTGCTAGATTACCATTCAATGTACCCTCTGATCCTATTTTCTCAGCACGTTCAGATGAATATGAGAATGCCTTTTTTGACTATGCCGTACCTCAGGCAATTTTGCGTTTTAGGCAAGGCTTTGGTCGTTTGATAAGGAGCAAAGCAGATAGAGGAGTGGCTGTAATAATGGATAGTCGAATAACATCTAAATCATATGGAAAGAGATTTATAGATTCTGTTCCACCAGCTACGGTTATTAAAGGCAAGTTTGATGAAAGTATCTCACTTATAAATACCTGGCTGAATAGTGAAAATGCAACAAATAACGATAGAAGTGAATGAACCATTAGATCTGCAGGCTTCCTTAACATCAGGTCAATGCTTTAGATGGAGGATTGACGATACAGGTCGGTGGGTAGGTGTTGTTGACTCAGGAATTATTCGTATGAGCCAACATGGCAATATTTTGGAAGTTGAGAGTTCACGACACTCAGGTCCTAAACTTCATGATTTAATACTAAATTACTTACGTATCGGCGACGATTTGAAGCAAATTGAAACGCGAATTGCTTGGGATAAAAAAGTATTTTCAGGGATCCAAGTGTACCCAGGGATGCGAATTTTGAGGCAGGATCCTTGGGAAATATTAGTCTCTTTCATTCTTTCTTCAACTTCGAACATTCCAAGAATTAGCAGAACAGTCGAATTAATTGCTGCAACATATGGACAGAAAATTTCATTAGACAGTTCAACGAGGTATACATTTCCTACAGCAGGTGCTTTAGCTGAGGTAGGAGAGCAAAGATTGCGGGAGCTTGGCTGTGGCTTTCGTGCCCCCTACGTAGCTTCCGCAGCAAATGCAGTGGTAAATGGCGACTTACCTTTAGATGAGCTCCGTAAGGCTGATTATTATGAGGCACTGGGTTATTTGACTAGCTTGAAAGGTATTGGAGACAAGATAGCTGATTGCGTGATGCTTTTCTCATTAGACAAAATTCGTGCGTTCCCAAACGATCGTTGGATTACTAAGGCTCTGCATGAATGGTACGGATTCCCGGTAAACGCAAAATACCAAGATAGTCGGAATTGGTCATGGGATCGATTTGGAGATGATGCTGGGTACGCTAATCAGTATCTTTTTTGGAATATCAGACAGTCAACTAGGCCTTTACGTTCTACTGCTACAATTGAAGGGTACTAATACATTTAAGGCTTCAGATGAATAAAACGAATAGTTTGAAAAATAAAATCGTTCTTATAACGGGTGCAAGCAGAGGAATCGGTAAACACTTGGCTATAGCGATGGCATGCGAGGGAGCTAAACTAGTAATTACTTCGAGGAAATTCAACCAGTCTCCAGGGCAAGGTGGGACTCTTGCGGACACATTATCTGCGATACAAATGCTTGGGGCTGAAGTATTGGCGGTACCTGCGACTATAACCGAAGCTACAGGTGCAAAAGCACTAATTGACCAAACCATTAAAAAATTTGGCAGAATTGATATTCTTGTCAACAATGCTGGAATTTATCCGGACCAGGAAATAGTAGAAACCCCTCCAGAAGACTGGATTAACGCAGTAGATGTGAACTTGAATTCATTATTTTACCTAATTCATTACTCCTTACCTCACATGATTGAAGCTGGCCAAGGACGCATCGTCAACGTCTCGAGTGAAATGACATTGAGGCGTCGCCCCGGACGTGCGGCATACAGTGCAACAAAGGCTGCAGTTGACGTCTTTTCACAGGTACTGGCAGAAGAGCTAAAACCTAAAAATATCGAAGTAAACGTATGGACGCCTGGTCACGTCAGAACAGACATGTCTGGAGATAAAGCGACCGAAGAAGTGGAAGTAGTCGAAGATTCATTTATGTGGATGATTTCTCAAGAACATATGGCATTAACAGGCAAGATTTTAAGAAGACCAGAATTTGGTATTGAGTGGGGGCCTGCTTAGGTATTTGAGATCTCTGGTTTTTTTGCTAAGAGGAGTAATGAACCTCCCGCCGCGCTGAGACATGCACTAATTATGAATATACTTGTGTAGCTTCCTGTTAAATCGAAAGACCAAGCTGCCATCAATGGACCAAGTGAATTACAAAGCATATGCGCAGGGGATACGAGTCCTCGTATCCCTCCAATGGAATTACGACCGAAATAATCTGCCCAGACAACATTCATAACCGTGAAAAGCACACCAGTTGCAATCCCAAAAGCAAATCCAAATAAATGTGCAATTAAATTAGTATCGGCAAAGAGAAACAATATGATGCTCAGTGCCATGAAATAGTAACTTGCAGCCATTAATTTCTGGACAGGGATTTTTTCAGCACTAAAACCTGCCATTATTGATATAGGCATTGATACAAATGGTGATATAGATAAAGAAATTACAGCAGCACTGCTTGATATACCTATATCGGTAAGGTAAGAAAACCAATGAAAATGTATTGTTGTTGTTACAAAACTTTGAATACATACTGCAATGGCTATCAAGTAAAATGCTTGAGATTTAAGCACCATTCGCCGATTGAAGGAATCTTCTAACCTAGAAGATTCCTTCCTTATATCGATCCCATCTGGCAGTAATCCATAATCTTCGGGTTGTCTTCGTAATAACGCTAATGTGGGAATCAGAGATGAGATCCATACTGTGAATCCCATTGCTATCCATGCTGTGCGCCAACTGCTAAACGACAGTATCCGCTCTGCCATTACAGGGAATGCGATTTGCCCTAATCTTTGACCGAGGTTAGCAAAGGCGATTGCCCTTCCTCTCATTGTGATAAACCATTTTGGAATCACAACACCGACTACCATAAAAAAAGTTGATGCAATTACAGTTCGACCCAAGATCTGAAGCACGAAATGATGAGTAATATTTTCTACATAACCCATCAGGATGAAAGTTAACCCCATAATAAAAATTGCTATGCCCATAACCCATCGGGCACCATGCTTGTCCATGATGGGGCCTATAATCAATCCACCAATTCCGCCTAAAAAAGAACCAATAGACATTGGCATTGTGTATAAGGATCTAGTCCAGCCAAACTCGTTGGTCATAGGGATTTGAAAAACCCCTAGTACTGGATTAGTTTCGACACCTCCGGCAAAAGAGATGATTGAAATAACAACGACTATCGTCCATCCATAAAACCATTTCGATTGTTTTTGAGAAGTTTTAGGTTGCCTTGAAATGGGCTTCTTCCTTAGTTAATGGAGACAATGAATTTTCCAAAATGCTCAGATTTTTCCATTTCCTCGTGCGCGTCTTTCAACTCTTCTAACCCAATAAGTTTGTGAATATGCGTACTTATATTACCCTTGCTTGCTTCATGAACAATATTTTTCAATTCTTCCATTGATCCCATAAACGTTCCAAACAATTTCAGCTGTTTACTAAAGAGCTGGCCTAAATGAATTTGCGATTGGTAGCCTGCAGTTACGCCGCATATTCCAAATCGTCCGCCTCGTGCTAATGACGCATAAGCGTCTTCAAAAAATAAAGCTCCTGTGCTATCGACAACTAGATCTGCACCTTTTCCGTTAGTAATTTCCAGGATGCGTTCTTTTATATTTTCCGTTTTGTAGTTAATTGCATGATCTGCACCAAGCGCTAGTGATTTACCAATTTTTTCTTCACTACTGGTAACAGCAATGCAATCAGCGCCTACGACCCCTTTAATTATTTGAATAGCCGCAGTTCCAACACCACTAGATGAGGACAGAACTACTGCGGTCTCTGATTTTTGCAGCTGCCCCTCCCGGATAATTATCCCCCAAGTTGGAAGATATACAGTAGGAAGACCAGCAGCTTGCTCAAAAGATAATGAATCTGGTATAGGAATCACATTTTCTGCGCAAGATGCAACGTACTCGGCATTTGATCCGGCTCTAGTAGTCCCAAGTATTTGCTTTCCGCAGTGAGGGTTGACTACTACTCGTTGGCCTACAGAAAGATGCGAGACGCCCATGCCAATCTCTACTATCTCCCCTGAGCATTCCCCTCCTAAAATATGGGGCATTGATTCGTCAGGTAGTTTCGTGCCTCTAGTTCCAGCACGCGAGTATAATTCCAGCCTATTTAATCCCGTAGCGTGAACTTTCAGTATTACTTCGCCTGCTTTTAAAGTTGGGTATGGCTGCTCACCCACCTCAATTACTTCGGGATCTCCGTGTGTTCGAATAAAAGCTGCCTTCAATTTAGTGATTCCTCCAATTTAGTAAGAACAAACAAAACAGCGTCACGTTTATTTAGGATAATCCGATCGATCATCGCACAACGCAATTCACGTTGCATCATTCCAATTTCAGGGCCAGGTTTTAATCCAAGCTCGATTAGCTCCGCACCAGATAATGGCATACGTAAAAGATTGCCGGCTAGGTATCGATCCAAATTCCTCGCTACCATTGGATTGGATGTCGTGCTTGCAATAACCAAAATGGCCTCCCTGTCAGTTGCTAGTAGCATTGAATACAAGTGATTAGCATCAAGAGGCGCCGTAAAAATTGACTCAATTTTTTTTAAGTAATTTATGTCGTCCAGAATTTTAGCTTGTTTTTTCGTTACACCCAAACGTTTTTTTAAGTTTAGAATTTCTTTTTCGGGCAAGACTGAGCCCAGCACTCCCAGTAAAACATTGCCTTTGCACCCACGTTGGATGGATTGTATTAAAGGGTTTTTAAGAAGTGATGTTTTAAATAAAGGGTTTACGTGAGAAAGAATTTCTAAGCGAGTTGCTTCCATCAGTATCTCTACAGAATTTTCCTCATGTAAAATTAATTCTATTTCTCGGCGAAGTCGTGCGGCAGAAATACCGGCTATGAATGGGGAGCTTTGATTGATTAGTCCTAGAGTTTGATTTTCAATATCAAAACCAAGGCGTATTTGGTAGCGAACAGCCCGGAACAACCTAGTAGGGTCATCTAGAAAAGAGCTGGGATGCAGAATTCTAATTAATCGATTATTGATGTCTTGCTGCCCATAATTTTTATCAACAAGTATCCCGAAATTATCTGGATGTAATGAAACAGCCATTGAATTAATTGAAAAATCTCTACGAATCAAATCTTCTTCTAAACTGCCCCAAGAGATTACCGGGAGCGCTCCTGGCTTTGCATAGGTTTCTTTTCGGGTAGTGGCTAGATCTATGATTGTAGAGTCGAACACTAGTTTTTGAGTTTTGAATTGTGATTTTGACTTTATTAGGCCATGGTGCGAAGCGATCAATAACTTTCCTAAATCTTCTGCAGGCGCTTCTGAGGTCAAATCAAAATCATTGATTTGACTACCCAAAATAATATCGCGAACACTGCCACCCACAAGCCATAACCAGATTCCATTATTGGCAGCAGTCATTCCCAAATTACTGAGCAGTTCAAAGTCTTTTTTTTCTAGTGCAGTTTCTAGCTCAATTACAGCCATTTGATGTAGGGTAGCATGCTTTTACTATCGTTAGGGCCTGCAATTAGTGCCGTTTGAAATGTATCGGGGCAATCCTAAATTATCGGGCAAGGCGTTAATTTTCCAATTACCATTTTCCTTCACAAGTTCGATTTCGTGTGTAGATACGTACCTATTACGAGTATTGAACAAAAAAATTCCTGAATTAATTTCTACATATTCAATGGCTACGGTAACGTATGCTTTATTCGGATCCATGGAATTATACTGTTTGTCTTGCGGGTAGCTCAGGCTGAAATTTCTTTCAGAGTCACGATGGTTATTGATGTATCTGAAATCATCAAATGGACAAGATTTTTGATGTACATCAGATAAAAGCTCGTGCGCGCTTTGCAGATCACTAACGTTGCCGGTGTTGAAATATACTATGTAATTTTGAACTACGGAGGAAGGCGAACCTTCTACCAAAGTTGGTAACTGCGAAGGGGAATATTCCTCAACTCCTTTTTCAATGATCAGAAAAATTACGACTATAGTTAATAAGCATAAAATGACTACCATGCTAGCAATTATTTTTGAAAAAGGAGTTTTGAATGTTGGCATTTTCATGGTCTTTAGGGTTTAGATTTTACGGATAAATTGAAATGAGCATACTCCGAGGTTTTTGGAGCGGATGCTGTAATTATTAATGTACTGGGCTGATTGACTGAAAGAGAGAGTTTATTACTCGTATTTAGCGGGAATTTTGAGACATTGTTTTTGCTATCTATGTAAATCAAAGTGAAGCTTTGACGGACGCCTCTACTAGTCATTTTAACAAAGCCATCGGATATCCAGTTTTCATCGGGTTCTTCGAAGTTATCAAAAAAGTCTAATTCCGAAATATTGAGATCGTCTATACACCAGCCGGAGGTGCTTATAGATTCATCGGTAATGTATTCGAATCTGAGCATAATAGTATTTCCTACGTAAGGACTTAAGTCGATGCTTTCATTACGCCATTTCTTTGATTGACCTGTGTAAGAAGGACCAAGTGCAGTGCCTAGAGGATTTTTAATAGACGAACGAGTTGCTTTTTGAACCTCCCAGCTTTGACCTTGGTCATTAGAAACCGTGACATACCCATGATCCCATTCGTTTTCAATATCCCACCAGGATTTGAAATTTAATGTAGCTGTTTTGATATCGCTGAGATCGAAAGTACGCGTAAGCTGAGAATTTATAGAATTCCCTCTATTGCTCCACCAGCATTTTTCGCCACTATGTGGTAACACCGGTAATATTGCTGTAGCTTTTGCACCTTCAAACGTAACCTCAATCTCCCCTTCCGGTTCTAATTTTGCGTACCAAGCTCCCCGTTGTTGTATTGAGCCAGATATTTCCTTGGAAGCGGTAATAGAAACTTGAGGCTTTATTACGTAGGGAAGGTAAGAATATGAGTATTGGGTAGATGGATCATTCAAATAATTTGCTATCAGCCAGTCCTGGAAAATTTTTTCAAAAGTTTGATCTGACCCTAATAATTTTAAAGTGCTATCAATGCCTTCAGGTCCATTTAGTGGGTTTGATACTAATGTTGCAATTCCTGAAGTTTGTAATGATTCATATAAATAACCAGCAAAAAGCGAAGCAGCAGCATAATTCGGGAGCGATTTGCCTGGCGATGATGGCCAATTGGTGATTGAAACCTGAGGATTGTTGAGGAATGTTGAAAATGGTAGGGCTTGGTAGTTGAGTTTTCTTGCAGCTAATTCTGATAAACCTTCCTGAATCCAAGCTTCTTCATTTTTATCAAGATGCCAGTGCAACAGGTGCTGCAGTTCGTGAGTTAATGTTCCCAAATAGCTAGAGTCTGTTAAATCTGCTGGCTCACTCAAGTAGATTGCCATCCTTAAATTACTATGGCGATTGATAGATTGCGGGAGTGCGTCGGATGGTGAAAAGTAGCCTCCTAGACCTGGGAACGAACCGTGAACAATTGCAATTTTCCCTGGAAGTTTCAATTCAGGCGCAAAAAGGCTAATGGTTTTTGGCCAAATAATTTTTTCGAATTCATCAATAGCTTGTTTAATCTCAGGTAGTTTTTTATTTGAAGTGATAGGAAAATACCAAATTGCATTATCACTTGAATAAGCAACTTTGGCTTCAAATTCAAAATAATTTGGGGTTTGTATATTCAGTCCCCAAAAATTTCGAGTCGATCCCACGGGCTCATTGCTAAATAGTAGCTCTTCGCTTGGAGGGGGCACTGAAATATTTTTCAATCTTTTTGTAATCGCATAAACATCAGAGGGACTTGCATTTGGGATTGAGAGTAGAGGGCTGCCAATAACTTTTATTTCTGCAGAACCTACATCGTCTGCATTACTTGGTTCATTTGTTAGGACTGTACTGTCATCTGAACATGCGCTAAATAGAAGGAATGCAAAAAGAGTTAAGGCAGGAATGTAGAATTTCAATTGAACTTATTCATTGCGTAATCGATGCCGTATTTTACCCATGCTAAAGTAGCTTCATAGGCATCTTCAAGTGCTTTCTCAAGCACGGTTACTTCTTCAGATTCAAATTTACTGAGGACATGGTCAATAGTGTCATTCTTTGGCCTTCCAATTCCGATTCGAAGGCGCGGGAAATTACCTGTTCCCAAAGTGTTTGATATTGAATTCAATCCGTTATGTCCGCCAGAGCCACCGGATGGTCTCATTCGAATTTGACCTACGGGAAGGTCCATGTCATCGAAGATAATTAGGCAAGAGCTAGCAGGTATGCGGTACCTATCCATTAAATACTTGACAGCCTGGCCTGAATGATTAACAAATGTACGAGGCTTCGCGACCGTTAGGTCTTTGTTTTCAAATACACCTTCGCCAATCACTGTAGTTTTCTTTTTGATGTCGAATTTAATCTTATTTCTATCTGCAAAAAGCTCTGCAAACATGAAACCTACATTGTGCCTAGTCAGTTTATATTTCTCCCCCGGATTCCCTAAGCCAACGACAACCATTGGCTTTTTCCGGGCTGGATTTAAATGTACTTTGAATATTTGCCCCAAGTCTCCAACTATTTTTTCCAACATATGACTAGTGTAAGCCTTGCCTGTCCAAATTTTGTAGTTCTGCAAATGAAATAATTGAGACATTCAATTTTTCAGCATCAGAAAGCTTTGACCCCGCGTCTTCTCCTGCGACAACAAAATTTGTCTTACTACTTACCGAACTGCTTACCGAACCTCCTCGATTTTTAATGTATTGCTCAAGTTCAGATCGGGTATAGCCCTCTATTCGCCCAGTTACGACAAAGCGTAGGCCTATGAAGGAGCTTACGTATTCCTCAAGATTTTCATTTTCTGTAAAATTAACCCCTGCTGAGCGGAGTTTTTCGATGATTGCTAAGTTTTCAGAATTTTGGAAATACTCGACTAACGCTGCGCCTACGATACTGCCAATTCCGGGGATAGCCTCAAAATTTTCAAGAGAAACTTGCGCAATTGTATCGACACTCTTGAACTGCTTTGCTAAAAGCTCGGAAGTTTCAGACCCGACATGTAATATCCCAAGTCCGGATATTAGAGAAGACAATGGCCTTTGTTTGCTTTTCTCAATTGCGCTTAAAAGATTTGTTACGGATTTTTCACCCATGCGCTCGACATTTAGAAGTTGCTCTCGGTCTAAAAAATATAGATCAGGGAATTCACTAATGAGATCCAGATCTAGAAGAAGCTTAACTAGTTTTTCTCCTAATCCTTCTATGTCCATTGCAGATTTAGACACAAAGTGTTTAATTTTTTCGAATTTTTGACTGGGACATGAAGCATTGCTGCATCGATGAGCAGCTTCTCCTTCAATTTTCGATACTAGAGAAGAACAAGATGGGCATAGCCCGGGCATTTCAAAAGGAATTTCTGCACCGGTGCGGCTTCCTGCTACCGGACCAATTACTTGCGGAATAACTTCCCCCGCTCTTTCAATAATTACCTGGTCTCCGATTCTGATATCTTTTCGCAAAATATCTTCTTCATTGTGAAGCGTTGCGTGTTGTATCACTACGCCACCAAGCTGCACCGGCTCGAGAACCGCAAATGGATTGAGATTCCCCGTCCTACCAACGTTAATTCCTATCTCAACCAATTTAGTAATCGCTTGTTCCGAAGGGAATTTGTAAGCGACTGCCCATCTTGGCTCCCGGCTGATAAACCCCAAAAGCCTTTGGTACTCGAGAGAATTTACTTTGACGACGATTCCATCAGTCTGGTAATTCTCATTATTTCGATTCCCAATCCAACGCTGATGATATTTTGTGACACTATCTAAATTTGTGACCAATTCAATCAAAGGATTTATCCGGAATCCTAAGGACCGAAGCCACTGCATTATTTCCCAATGTGTATCGGGTGCTGCTTGTCCATCGACTGAACCCAATTGGTATACCCATATCGATAAATGGCGCTCTGAGGTTGTTTTAGGATCTAGTTGGCGTAATGACCCTGCAGCCGCATTTCTTGGATTAGCAAAGGGCGCTTGCCCTTCAGCAAGCCTTTCATTATTAAATTTTTCAAATGCATCTAGTGGATAATAAATTTCCCCTCTTACCTCTAGGCGTGGCGGAGGGTTTGGGGATTGAAGGGATAAGGGAATTGATCTAATCGTTCTAACGTTCGAGGTAACGTCTTCACCTTTATTACCATCCCCACGAGTAGCGCCTTGGACAAGTAGACCATTTTCATAGGTTAATGATATCGCTAGGCCGTCAATTTTAGGTTCACAGATCATTTCGAAATTTGAAAACTGAAGACGAGTAGCTGCACGGTTATGCCAAGCTATAAATTCGTTAACGTTGAAAACATTTCCCAAACTTAGCATTGGGCTCCGGTGCTGGATCTCCAGGAATTCGGGAGACGGCGCCCCTCCCACTCTTTGAGTAGGTGAATCCGCAGCTTTTAACCCTGGTATATTTTCTTCGAGATCTACTAATTGACGAAAAATCCTGTCGTATTCAAAATCCGAAATCACAGGATCGTCTAGAACGTAGTACCGATAATTGTGAAAATGAAGTTTTTCTTTTAGGGAATTTGCTAAATTTGAATTCTCTTCATCTGCCATGACTACCTCAAATCGTTTTGAAGTATATGCATTCTTTTAAGTTAAGTATCAATTTGTGGTTACTCTAATTAATTAATTCAACTCGCCTCAATCTACTCAGCAATGGTAAATATCACATCCTGTTTACCCCAGTGAATAAGTAATATTTAACAGATAGAGAATTAATGATGCGGGCACGTGCACCTAAACCTTAAATTAGATCTACTCAGTTCATTTATGTTGGTGCATCCCATAAGTTTCATGTCTCTTTCTAAAGCAGTTTTATATAGCCCTAAAGCTCTCTCAACCCCTGCTTGACCAGCTGCTCCGAGTGCATACAAATATAATCTTCCACCTGCTACAGCTTTTGCGCCCATTGATAAAGCCTTTATCATATGAGTTGATCTCTGTATGCCTCCTTCACAAATAACGTCTATTTTGTCTCCTACTGCGTCAACTATTTCGCCTAGTTGATCAAAATTTGATCTTTGGCCATCCAATTGCCTTCCACCATGATTGGAGACAATGATCCCAGAACAACCTATATCTACAGCTCTTTTCGCATCTTCTACGCTCATTACTCCCTTCAGAGCAAAATGCCCTCCCCAGTCAGAAGCAAGCTTTTCCGCATCATTCCAATTCATCGATTGATCAAGCATAGTGGAAAAATAACTTCCTATAGACGTTGATACGTTATTTAGTTCAGATACACTGCCTTTCAATAATGGGAGTTCAAATTTTTCACGGAATAGATAATTCAGTCCCCAATTTGGTTTAGATAGAAAGCTAAGAAAACTAGCCCATGTTAACTGGGGCGGAGATTTGAATCCGGTCCGAAGATCTCGCTCTCTGCTACCTGCAGTTATTGTGTCGACTGTAAGCGCTAGTACATCAAAATTCGAAGCCTTTACTCTATCGAGCACCGCGTCATTTATTCCATGATCCTTGTGAAAGTAAAACTGGAACATCTTAGGGGTTTCAACTTGATCAATTTCCTCTATCGCTACAGTGCCGATAGTGGAAAGCCCAAACATCGTGTTGAATTTAGCAGCTGCTTTTGCTACGGCTCTTTCGCCGTCGTGATGGAAAAGCCTTTGCAGAGCGGTAGGTGAACAATAAAAAGGCAAGTCCATTTTTTTCCCGAATATAGTAGTCGATAAGTCTATATTCTCTACGCCGCGTAACACATTCGGGACTAATTCGACGTCATTGTAGGAACTGGTGTTTCTTTGGTACGTTATTTCGTCTTCAGCAGCACCATCTATATAATGAAATATAGGAGACGGCAATTTCTTTTTGGCAAGTTTTCTGAAATCGTGGAAATTATGGCAATCTTTCAATTTCATGACTTTTACTCCTTTTGGCAAGGGTGCCTGCCACTCAATTTGTGGTAGCTCAGATTAATTAATTCAGCCCGCGATCTTCCTTCATCAGTTGGGCAACGTTTCGTCCCATACGTACAGAATAATTTGTCCCTCGATCCTCTGGGTATATTTGTGTTGTATTAGCCAAGTAAAGATCCTTAAAAGGTGTGCGGTGGCTGGGTATGCTTTCTGTATAACCTTTGGTAACAATTGGTTGGGCAGCATCTACTTTGTGGTAGTAGTAATTAGTAACCCAGGATTCTCTGAAGTTAGGATTAATTTTTTGAAGATGAGGGATATATTCTTGGTAAAGCTCTTCAGGGGACAATTTGTACATTGGGTCGTCTTGCTCAAGGTAATTTGTTAAATAAACGATGTGTGCGCCATTGTAATATTCTGCAGGTATGAAATTAGTATGTTCAATTATTCCTAAGAAGGGTAATTCACGATCGCCTACGTAAGTCCAATAATGAGGGGTTAATGCCCTGTCTAACTCTAGAATCACTAAGACTGCAGATAGATAGGTTTTATCAGTTAACTTGCTTAGGTAATCTTCAGGAATATGTTCTAGAATTTTTGGTAATACAAAAGAAGGAACAGTAGCTAGCACTTGATCATAACTATGGAAGGATGGGGACTCTCCTTCCGAAGCAACCTCTAGACCTGATACACGATTGTCCTCGATTACTATTTTTTTTACATATTTTGATAGATGAATTTTACCTTTGCTGTCTTCAATTCGTTTAGCCAGGGTATCAAAAATTTCGCCAAAAGAACCCGAAGGATAGGCAAGTTGTTCTTTTAATTTACCTGCGATTCCTTTTCCTCTGGAAGCAGTGCGCAGAGCAAATTTATTCCAAAGCCAAGCCATGGTGATTTGGTCGTAATAGCGGCCAAATTTACCTCTTAGCATTGGTTCGAAAATTGCATAGTAAATATTCGAACCTGCATTTTTTAATAACCATTCCGAGGCAGTTGTTTTTTCGAGGCTCTTCCATTCTTTCCTACGTTGAAGCATTAAAGTTAAAAGACCTAATTTGACTCTATCCCATAAAGGGATTGGCCTGAAGGCCAATAGGTCAAATGGAGATGTGAATTTCCATAATTTCCCTTTAGTAAAATAACCAACGTTTGAGTCTATCCATTTCAACTTATGCGAAAGCCCCAGCTCAGTAACTAAGCCAATCATTGATTGATCACTTGTGAACAAGTGATGATACCCTCTTTCAACAGGGACACCATTAATCAAGAACGTAGACGCTTGTCCTCCTAGGAATGGAGCACTTTCATATACGTCTACGTGACATCCCTCAGAAACAAGATCATAAGCTGCCGCAAGGCCTGCAGCTCCTGCTCCAATTATTCCTACCCGATAGGTTTCGGGAAGATCATTCACGCGGATCTCCAGTTAGTTGTTTTAGTGAAAGGCTTGCGTAAACCATATACGCGATACCAACGATTATAACGGGTAAAAGTAAAGATAAGTGCAATATGATTACATACGCGGATGCCACACCATTGCTC
Source organism: Dehalococcoidia bacterium (assembly GCA_022449765.1). Classification (NCBI taxonomy): domain Bacteria; kingdom Bacillati; phylum Chloroflexota; class Dehalococcoidia; species Dehalococcoidia bacterium. The sequence goes on from JAKUPZ010000007.1 coordinate 81,049, forward strand.
ACTCCAAGGTAAACTAATGCAATTGTTCCAAAGACCTCAAATGGTCCTATCGAACCTTGCGAGGAAGGGATTGAGGTAGCTAAATTGGAAACTGATACAACAATAAGCATTGCTAGGGAATATTGCCAAATATTGGGGAAGAAGTTATCGATTCCAAATCCGTATCCTATGATTAGGTACATATAAGCTTCTGCCATCCATACAGGTACGGATAATAAAAATACCCAAAACAACCTATCCGGTTTATTCATTCCTTTAAATCCGTTAATAAAACGTGTAATCAACGGGCTTAAAGTGGATTCAAATTTTCTTGGAAGCTTCATTAGAAATTTTCGCGTTATAGATAGAAAGATATTGGGCTTAATTGCAATAAAAATAATTAACGCAAAGACAAGTACGAATGGAGAGACAACTATTGCAATAATCGATTGTGGATGTAGATTTGCAGTTTCAGATAATTTTGAAACGAGTGGAGAAAGAGGCAAGAATAAACCCCCAACGAAAAGAAATAGTATAAGAGTCAGCCCGTCAAATACCCTCTCAACAAGAACAGTAGCTAATCCGGTAGCAGAAGAAATTTTTTCTCGCGTTGCTAAGTAATAACTCCTGACGAATTCGCCAGCCCGCAAGGGCAAAATGTTATTTGCTAAATAACCTACAAGTAATACGGGATAAAGTCTCGCGGTAGTAGTTGATCCGAAAGGAGAGAGCAGATATTTCCATCGAATACTTCGGAAATATAGAGAGATAAAATATACGCATATGCCTGGAAATACATAAAAGTAATTAGCGTCGCGTAAGGACTGAATCATTTCCTTGTAGTCGATTTGAGAGATTAAAATAACCAGAAAAATAGTACTGATTATTAGTCCGATCCAATACCTACGAGACATCATTTTGAATTAACCCTACCTTTGTGCAAGAAAGATAGTATAACTAGAAAGTACGCCTATTGCCTTTTTGTGCACGAAGTGACGTCGTCAGTTAGCTGGTCAGCAATATAAATAATTCCATTCGAGCGCTGCATACTACTGCCCATTTCTCTCCTGACCTGATAATCGTATATGGTTTGCCATCCCTGTGACGAGACTGCACCATCAAGGATTTTGGGGAGAGTGAGTTGCTCATATGCATAATTAGGAAACCACCAGAGATGGTGGAGCTCCCCTGTTCTACGGTACGCACCTAAAGAATTCACATGATTATTTTCTGAAGCTTTGCTCATCATTATGATTTGATATTCAGGCAGTTCTTTAATAGGGCCTTGATTTAATGGCCTGTAATCTACGTTATTAAAATCCCGCAAATACCATCTCCACTGCCAAGCAAAATTATCGGATTCATCTACAAGAATTCTTATGTCATCTTCGGACATAAGCTTGATTCGATTTAGGCATTTTGCAGCATATGATGTTTCTTGCCCTGTCTGGGAGTAAACAAGCAATTCTCTGGGTTTTTCCATGTTGTCATAGGAATAGCTTGCTCTGACTGAACTGGCTCCAATGCCAAACGCCCAAACGCAAATAAATGAAATAGCAAGTATGGGCAGTGCTGAATATAAGCTTGGCCAATTATTGGTCGCATTTTTCCATTGAAAAATAAGGACAACGGAGTAGATCAGAGCTATGGCTCCAATCAAAATTCCGATGTAATAAATTTCAACTGAAAAAGGTTTGGAGGGAAGAATTACGTACAGGATAATAATTGGACTTGCAATGAATAGCAAAAGCCATACTAAATATATTCTAACCCGCATATAGAGACTCATTGCTTGGTGCATTAATTTATCGATTACTATTCCAGACACTATCACGAGGGGAAGTGTGATACCGGTCAGTAGCCAAGGCATTTTTTCACCTGCGATGGTGAAAAGTATTAATGTCATAGCTGCCCAAAAAATAATTATTAGATTGAAATTTGTTCGGTGCTTTAACAAGAGATAGATAGAACCAATAGTCGCTAGGACTATTGCAAGTGACTCGTAAACCATTAGGCCTAGTAGGTAGTAGTACCAAGGCTGGCTAGCACGTTCTACTGCTTGTTGTGCTATCCAGTAACCAAGCGATCCCCATACGCCTGTGAATAAGCCCTGCCAATTAGTAAAAAAGCTTGTGAATAGAATTAGCCATATAAATGCAAAGCTGCCTGCAAGTATAGGCCATCGTTTCCTATCCCAAAGTAGCCCTATCGCTACCGACAGTATCAGTAAGACTAAAAATATAAATGCGGCAATGTATAGACTACCCCCTACTGGTGCTCCAGTTACAGCATTTGATCTAATTATTTCTCCTGCAATTACTCTAGGGTCATTCGGGTCTGGGTTTACAAGTATTACACCCAAAGCGGACTGAATAGTTCCTGCAATTGGCGCCCATAAAGGTAGTGAACATGTTCCTAGGACAATTAATAAATCGCCAGATGGACCAATATCTGAGAGAAATCGATTGCCTTTTATCCATTGCCATAATGCTTTTGAAGTCTGAAAAATCAGTATTAAACCAATAGTACCTGCAAGTAAAAAAGCTGATTCTTTGGTGGAATAGGCTAAAGCCCATATTATCGCCCATGCAAAAAGTAAGCTGAATTTAGGAGATCTTTGGTATTTAATCATTATGATAATTAGAGCTAGAGCCCAAACTGCCATATAGATATCGTTTCGCATAAATCTACTGAAGTACAAAAATGATGGAGATATAAGCAGGTAAATTGACGCGAAAATTGCACCGTATTTTCCAATCTCATTACGTAAGAAATAGGGCATTCCTATTAAAAATATCCCAAAAAGTGCGGGAAGAAAGCGGGCAGTAAAGTCATTTGAACCGAAAACAAAAAAGCTAGCCGCTCCACCATGGAACAAAAAAGGACCGTGAGTTAGAGGAGTATGCGAATAGCCCATACCTTGGGAGTACATCCATGAATACCATGCATGGAGAATTTCATCGTAATGAAGAGACCGTCCGCTTAGATCCCAAAGCCTTGTAATTATGGCAATTGTAATTATGGCAACATAAGTCCACCCAACGAAAGTTCTTGGAGGACGTATGCTCTTGAAAGAATCCCATAGCCTAAGGGAAAAATATTTTGCTGATGACCAATATTCTATTGCTCTTAAAATAAATTGCATTTAATTAATCCAGCTTATACATCAACAAATCAGTTCCTTCAAAAACCACACTACCAAATTCTTTGAATTTTTCCTTACCTTTTGTACCGTAGATTTCAAGCTCGCTTTTACTGATGACTACGTAATCAATCCCATACTTAGAAATTAGAATTTTCGCAGCAGAGGGGTCAGTGGTAGTGTAAATTTCACGTATGTCATCCTGCCGTTCTTCAAGGAGAGAATGATTGGTTCGCCACTGTTGTTCGTGCCCCTCCCACCCTAGGACCGTAGGTCTACCTGTGGCTGAGGCTACTCTTCCCAAGCGCGGGTCCCAATCGTTGCAGCCGGATTGGCTGGCTGTACAGGGCACTAATGACCCCTGGAGTACGATAGAATTTCGATTAGTATGTTGATTGACCCATTTGATTAATTCGTATTCTTCAGGTGCAGTCTTACTAACGTACGATAAGCCATTGAGCGTGAAATAATCATGATTTTGAGTGCGGGTAGAGATACCAGCAAATGAGTAATAACTTAGCCCTCCAAATATAACTACTAGTACAAGGAGCCAAGCAGTTAGCCCAGTTCGTCCTGTTAGTGTGCGTTTGTCCCATTTTGTGGATACATACCAAAGTCCAACTCCTCCAATGACAGAAAGTAATATCCACGATTGATAATAAAGCTTGAATACAGTATTAAATCTTTTTAATTCGCCTCCAAAAATGTCTACAACATGGAATAATTCTGCTCCCATAATTAACGAGATTGATATGGAAAAAATCAGGAAAATTGGGACAAAACCGTTCCAGCGAGTTAATGCTTCTCGACCAAAACGACCATGCCTCATATGTTCACTGTCTTTATGTGCAAGGGACCATGCAGAATAAAACCCGATTGCCATTAGTATGGCAATCGGCAATACTACGAGGAGACGATCTATTGCTAGCAATTCACCTCCAAGTCCTCTTTCATTACTTATAATCCCATTCCATATAAGTCCCCCAATAATCACCAGACTACCGACAATGAATGTGAAACGAGGATTATAGGCAAACAGAGCTTCATCAGCTCGAGGCAGTCGATAGCCTATTTGATGCAAGCCAAAAAGTAGCAGAATTACAGTAAATAGAGGGATACCGTATATAGGTTGTAACCAGAGCATTATGGGAGCTAGTGATGCTACTAAAATGACCCCTAATCTTATTGGACTCCAGGTTTCTCGACTGAGGGAATGCCGAAGGAGCAATACGAACATTGGTAATATTAAAAAAGCAGAAATGCCCCAGATCAAAAAAAGATGTAAAGGTCTTGTAAGTAAATCGCTTAATGGTGCAATCCCTTTCGCCGAACTTTCAAAATTCATTAAAAATGGCGAGCTAACAACGTAGCTTGAAAATAGTAATAACCCTATAGCCGAAAGTGCTCTTGAAAGCCTCCATGGTCCGCCAATTTTCCCAGCAGGGGCCCATTTATCTAATGACCTTTGGAAAAAATATACTGCGCCTTGGCCTTGTCCAGGCGCACCTGCAGAAGCATATCCATTCGCAATTGCTACGCTTGTACCCAAGGTTGCATTGGTACTTGTATCACTTGCAGATAGCTCAGCATGCGCACTCCAAAAACCATTTTTAGATAACTCATATACGAAAAGTTTCCCTGATCTAGAAGATGGATTACTTTCATTATTAGCGCCTACGACGATAAATGTGTTATCAATAGCTACAGATTCACCAAACGATTCTGAAGGCTTTGATGGGTATAAAATTTGACTTACTACCCAATTAGTTTTTTGCTTTTTAAGCACTGCAACAGAACCAATGCCAGCAACAACTACGTGATCGTCGTTCATCGCAATGCTGCCACCTAATTGCCTGATACCCATTTCGGAAGAGCTAAATTGCTGAGAAAGGCTCCATCGTGTGCGAGCCATGCGGTAAATTCGTAGCACTCCGCTAGATGGCGTAGTAAGACCAACAGCAAGGTAATTATTATGCACTGACACTTTTACGGCCTGTTCAGAATTATTAGTTTCGATAGGAAAACTTTCGAATATTACCCAGCCTTTTTCTGTTTCATTAAATAGATAAACCTTTTCTTCCGAACCAACCGCAATTACGCCTGAATCGGCAGATACTGAACACCCGAATTTGGTTGCTTTGCTATTTTGCGAAGGCCTTAGAGTGGCCTTGTGGATCCATTTTTCTTTTGACTTTTTGTAGACCCTTACTATCCCAGTTTTGCTTGCTTCAGAACAGCCAACTGCAATAAGGCTCTCACTGATGGCTAGGGCGTCGCCAAAGCCTGAATGTGTACCAAGCTCCTCTGCTGTAAGTTTCTGGTTAAATTTCCACCCTTTTTCAGAAAAATTGAAGATTCTCACACAGGGCATAGGGGAATTATTTTGGGGCCCAGTAGTGGAACTAATTAGTAATGAATTCTCGTTCATTACTATGGCCTTACCCAACTGAAGTCGCCTTTCATTCCTAGCCGCATTAAGGAGTATTGAACTTGCAATGAGAGCAAGGGCCACCGGAAAATCCCATAGATTCGTCACTATTAATGAACCGAGACTGATTGAGGTTATAAGCAAGAGTGGCCACAGGGATTTAAATGCACTTAAATGCAGCAAACCTTGCTGAAGGTATATTTGTATCGATAATGAGGTAGCTAATAATAAAAATGCTAATGACATCAAATGAGGATGCATATCACCCAGCAAAAAACTAAATGCTGGAAACTCGGTTATTGCTCCAGGTATTGCTCTTGAAGCTCGCCACCACCACCATGCCGAGTCCGTAGGGAACCAATTATTAGACGGCTCTGATTGAGTGAGGCCTGCAATTGCTATCGATGACCAAAAATTAGAATCCCCCCCACCAGATGCTCGAAACAGCTCAAGTACTCCTACAAGATTACTTGCGAGTAGCGCTAGGAAAACTGTTGTGATGCCTGCAAATATTCCGGATTCCCGCGATCCCCTACAAAGCAAAACTAAATTGTACGTAAGTCCAAATGCTGTTACTGCGGTCATTGCAGCGAACATGGCCAGCCCCAGATTATAGGCGACCCATGTTTCAATCCCTGTAAGTAAAGTAATAGAACCTACAAAAACATAGCCGAGGTAATAGTATGAAACATGTTCGCCAGAAAGCCAGGAATCAATGGGTGGAAAATGTTCACTTGCAACCACTGAGCTTAGGAACATTAGATCCATTGGCTGCTCTGTGTGGGATATGTCTGGAATCGATGCTCGAAGCAGTGCCATTCCACAGAAAATGGTAATGAATAAGAGTTCAATGGAAATAATCAGACTTAGGTTAGCCTTGGTAGTACTCCATATTTCCTTGTAATCCTTTCCTGCTGCAATCCAAGATACAAAAGCGAGAATTGCTATTGCAATTAAAACAGCTAAGCGAGAAACGGTAACAATTTGAGAAAGGCCTATCAGCCAAACGCTGAAGCCTACAATGAGTAGGCCAATGACTTTGGTGAAGGCATAGCCTCTATCGGGCATTCGACTGAACACCCTAAATGACAGTGGGATACTCATTGCAGATATTAGCTGTAACAATCCCAGCCAGAGGATAGCACTAAGCATGGTCTGGTACCCTGTCTTTAATTTTCATCAAATAATCCGTCGATAAAATTGTTTCTATCGAATATAGATAAATCATTCACTTGTTCGCCAGTCCCCACTAAGGCGACTGGAATTCCTAGTTGATCATTGATAGCAATAACAATACCGCCTTTTGCCGTACTATCTAATTTAGTTAAAAAGATGGCATTAATGTCTACGATGCGCTGAAAACTTCTAGCTTGTTCTAATCCATTTTGGCCAGTTGTGGCGTCCAATACGAGTAATATTTGATGAGGAGCATCGGATGAAATTCTTCCAAATACGCGATTTATTTTAGAGAGTTCATCCATAAGATGATTCTTATTATGCAACCTACCAGCGGTATCATAAATTAATACGTCAGCTTGCCGTGCAATGGCTGCGTTATAGGCATCAAACGCTATGGCGCCTGGATCAGAACCTTGCTGATGTGCAACAACGTCTAGGTTTAATCTTTCACCCCATACCTTTAACTGGTCTATAGCCGCTGCTCGGAAAGTATCTCCTGCCCCTAATGTTATATTCTTCCCCATTCTTTGGTAGTACGCAGCAAGCTTTGCTACGCTGGTGGTTTTGCCAACGCCATTTACACCTACAACCATAATGACTAAAGGTTTTGGGCAAGACGGATCTGTGAAAAATTCTTCGAGGTATGGTTCTTGGTACGGATTCATAAGGCATAATAATTCAGATTTTAGTAGCCCCATGATTTCCATGGAGGTATCGATATTTTGTTTCTGGGCTGAAGTTTTTATTTTTGCAATTAACTTAGCTGTAGTTTCTATTCCCGTGTCGGCAGAAATAAGTAAATCTTCCAAATCTTGCCATAAAGATTCATCAATTTTAGTGCTTGGCTGAAAAAGGTAAGACAAATTATGGCCCAAATCTTTACGAGTCTTTGATAGAGCCTTAAAAATATTTTCTTTGCTTTCGAATAATGAAAAAGCCAATATTAGGATTCCTAATGAATGCTTTGCTAATGTCTTGGATGGATGCTACCAGCGACCAGCAAATATCCACAATAATTTTATTGGAGTTCTGAATTTTGATTTCTAAGTATCGCTAAGGCGGATTCAGCGGCTTGCTGCTCTGCGGTGCTTTTCTTAGGAGCAATGCCTTCAGCAACAAATTTGTTAGCTATAAGGATCTGTATTACAAAAAGTTTTGATCGAGAGACTTGTTTTGCATTAACCACCTGATAAACCGGAAGGGGTAACCCTTTTTTTTGTAAGAATTCCTGCAGCGCGCTTTTGGGGTCGTTTAATGATTTATTTGAAGCAATTAATTTTATCTGATCATCCAATAAATGTAATATGAATTTAGCTGCAGTTTTTTCACCACGATCAAGTAATATTGCACCTACTAAGGATTCAAACACTGCCGCAAGGTTGGAGGGTCTATTGCGCCCCCCACTTGCTACTTCTCCCTGACCAAGCTGCATATACTTTCCAAGATTTAATGCTTGAGCTAAAGACTGCAAATTAGAACCTCGTACAAGCAAAGCTCTGGCTTTAGTTAATTGTCCTTCGGGGAAATTGGGGTACCGTTTGTAAGTTTCTTGTGCGACAACCCATCCTAGGAACGAGTCCCCTAAGAATTCGAGTCTTTCATAACTTCCTAATCTTGATCTTGGCTCTTCGTTTAGGATGGAAGGGTGGCGCATTGCCTGAGCGAGAAGCTCAACGCAATTGAATTTAATCCCTAACTTATCTTGCAATTCACTTAAGGAGTGGTTACTTGGAGTGCTGTGATTAATCAAAGACTCCTTTAGGCCATGGAGGCTGCGGCCGCTTTACTTCTCCCAAGAAAGGCGCACTTTTTAACAGTGTTATTAAAGAGTTGAATGCAGCGAGGGCCTCTTCATTTGTGTTTGGTTTGATCATTTTGACAAATGCAGAACCTCCCTCTTTGAGAATAAAAGTCGGAGTACCAAAGACGCCAAGGGATTGAGTTGCTTCTATGTGAGAGGCTTTTATTTCTTCTAAAGTAGAACGATCCTCTAAGTCTTCAGAAAATTTGATGATATCTAGCCCACATTCCTGCGCTATGTTTTTGAGTATGGATTTATCTGAGAGTGATACTCTGTCCACATGACGCGCAGTTAGTAGTCTTGGAAGGAATTCATTAAGGTACTCTTCACCTTGACGACGTGCGGCTTGTCCAGCGCGTAATCCCCAGAGACTTTCATCTAAATTTTCATCATCTTCATTCCAGGCTTCGTAATCAGGCCCGATTTTTTGGTTAACTTGCGCTAATGAGAAAGGACGCCATGTAGCCTGTAGGGGAATTTCTCCTCCTAGTGCTTCTTTTACTTGATTCAGCCAAACCACTGAATTAAATACAAATGGTCACCTAAAATCAAAATATATATCCGCTTTAATGGTTACCATAAATCCCTCCTCTAAATTCTAAAGAACTAAAAAACCCTTCGCCTTGAGTCATATTGAGTATAATCATATATATAGTGATAGGAGTTTGCATGGTTGATTTTTACCCATTTAGAGCTATTAGATATGGATCCAATGCTGGCTTAATGCCTGATTTGATTTGCCCTCCATATGATGTGATATCAAAAAATGACGAGAAAGAGTTACTTCTTAAAAATATTAACAATATGGTACGGCTAGAGCTGTGCGAAATTGATGGCTCACCTGATGAAAACCGTTATACAAACGCCGCGGCCTCTTTTCAAGAAATGCTTGCGAGTAACGTCCTGATAAAAGATGAAAAAGCATCTTACTATTTGCTTCGCCAAAAATTTTCAATTCAGGGGCAGGCTCAAGAGAGAATCGCAATTATAGGAGCACTTAGATTAGAAGAGTTAGGAGAAGGTGTTTTACCGCATGAAAACACAGCATCTGGTCCTAAAGAAGATAGACTGGCATTGATGCACGCTACAAGTGCAAACTTCAGCCCTTTAATGATGCTTTATCAAGACCCTCAGAAAGTGATTTCACTGCTCATTAAAGACATTGTTCTCCACGATCCAATCTACGATTTTGTAGCCGATAATATGGGCTATACAGTTTGGGCCATTTCTGATCCAGAAAAGATTCAAGTAATAGAAGAAGCTTTGAAGATGCAGCATGTATATGTTGCTGATGGCCATCATCGCTATGAAACTGCTTTAAGCTACGCTAAATCTTCCTTTGGCGATCAAGATCATCCTTCAAACTTTGTACTATGTGCATTAATCGACTTTGAGGACAAGGGGCTTGAAATTCTTCCTTATTACCGAGTGCTGCATGGCTTAGATGAATCGCAGATGCAGAAAATACAAGAGGTGTTACGTTTTTATTTTGTGTCTAGGCCAATAAATGTTGCTGATTACTCCGCATCATCTATAGATGCGATAGTTGCAACTATGGGTCAGACCCAGGTAGTACTTGGGGCTATCCGGAAAGATGAAACACCGGAATTGCTTACACCTGCTAATGATATTATCCCCGAACCTGACTCTGAAGCCCCTCCTAGTACTCAAGTGAGATCAGTTGAGGCATTCGTAATTCAAGAAATGATTTTGAAGCCAGTCTTAGGTGAGGACTTTGCGAAGCATATTATGTACGTTCATGATGGAGAAGATGCGATAGAATTGATTAACAGTGGGGTAGGGCAATTAGCTTTTTTTGTTAAAGGTTTGCCTGCCGACGTTTTTCGATCAGTAGTCCAGGCTGGTATTCGACTTCCTCGTAAAAGTACGTATTTTTACCCTAAATTACCGAGCGGACTTGCGATAAATTCTTTGTCGGAGCAGCCTTAATCAGCGTTCTTTACAGATTTTCGCCATTTAGAGTCAGCAGTGCTATTCATAAAAACTTTATGGATAGCCGGTGAACCGGCGAGAATATGCCCGCTGTGTGGGTGGATCTTTTCACCATTAAGATCGGTTACTAACCCGCCTGCTTCTTGGACGAAAATGATTGCGGCTGCAATATCCCATGGTTGAACGTAATGATGCGCATAAAGATCTAATCTTGCGCATCCTGAGTAAGTAATTCCTAAAGCTGCAGATCCCATCATGCGAACTGATTGAAATTGTGGCCAGAGTTCATTAATTGCAGAAAGTAAAAAGTTACCTTGTTCTGGGTTATAGCCCATATCGAAACCAAGAAGTGCTTCAGATAGATTACCTTCCTCGGACGCAAATACATCAATCCCATTTACCTTTGCGCCTCCTCCGTTTACAGCCGTAAACGTTTCGTTTCTTATAGGGTCAATTAAAACACCAAGTATCGGGGCATGTTTTTGCCAAAGACCTACACTTACACAAGTGTGGGGTAATCCGCTCGCAAAATTCCTAGTACCATCAATTGGATCTATATACCATTGAAAAGGCGAAGAAATAGAACCTTGTACTCCTGATTCTTCTGCGATGATTCCATGTTCAGGGTATTCTGATTCAAGGATTTCAATAATGGCTTTTTCAGCCTCACCGTCTACTTCTGTTACTCGGTCATTCCACCCATTTTTTGTTGTGAGGCCCAGCTTGATTTTTGAGTCGCGTTCGAAAGTATCAAGTATCCGAAGTCGTATTATTTGGGCAGCAGCTTCAGCGCATTTGATGGCGACTTCAAGTTGATTTTTGCCGCTAGCTGAACTTTGAGTGAGTAAGTTCCCCATTCTTATGCAAGGCCTAATTTTTCATATACTTCTTCGATAGTAACTTGTGCGATTTTTCGTGCTCGCTGTGCACCTGCTTCAAGAATTTCCTTGATTGCATTAGGGTTTTCTTCCAATTTAGATCTTCGCTCACGAAATTCTTTATAAAATGAGTTTATTCCATCTGCCAAATCTTGTTTATCAGCGACACAACCTATGCCTGCGGAAGTACACAATTCATGGATATTTTCAATTTTGTTTGGATTAAAGATCTTTTGAAGAGAAAATACATTACAAACTTCAGGCCTTCCTGGCTCAGAAAGTCGTATTCGCTGAGGGTCAGTGACCATTGAAAGGACTTTTTCTCGGGTTTGCTCTTCGGACGAAGCTAATTCAATATGGTTATCCAAGCTTTTACTCATTTTGGATTGGCCATCAGTACCGTAGATCATAGGAGACTCCGTAAGTAGAGGTTGAGGCTCAGGGAACGTATCACCATATAATCGATTGAAACGCCTTACTATTTCACGTGAAATTTCAATATGCGGAACTTGATCAATACCTACAGGGACTTTGTTGGCCTTGTAAATAATTACGTCTGCGGTTTGCAATACAGGGTACCCTACAAGCCCATATGGAAGGTGTTCTTCATCTTCACCAAGCTGGCGGACGCGTTCTTTGAAAGTTGGCACTCGGAGCAACCATCCCAAAGGTGTGCTCATACTCAAAAGGCTACTTAATATTAAATGCTCTGGTACTTGAGACTGTACAAATAAAACACACTTATCTGGATTAAGACCTGCAGCAAGCCAATCAAGTACCATTTCATGCGTGTCATTAGAAATAGTAGAAACTTGCTCACTTCCAGCAAGTGTGGTTAATGCATGTATGTCTGCAACCATATACATACATTCATATTCATTTTGCAGATGCACCCAGTTTTTTAATGCGCCAAAATAATTCCCCAGATGCAATTTACCTGAAGGACGCATACCAGACAGAATTCTATTTTCTGTCATGAAATCTCCTTTTAGTTAAATGAGGCAATTTCTACTAATCATCGGGTGATTTTTGTAAATCACGTTCGTCGATAACTCTTTGCGCCTTGAATTGTGTTCTTTCTAATTCACCAGGGCTTTTCAATTGGGCATTCGCTCTTATCCCTAATGTAGTAGAGAGATTCAATTCTAATTCATTTTTTATTTTAATAATTTTTTCTTGCGAGTAATTGGAATCCATGACTTCTGCAAGAACAGTTAGTTCATCCATCGCCCTTTCCCTTGAGACTATCATCCTGAATTCGCCAGTGAGATTACTAATGGATCTGACAACATTCTCTACTGCACTGGGGTATACATTTTCGCCTCTTACGGTGACCATATCGTCAACACGCCCATAGATTCCATATGGAAGGCTAGGGTAAGTCCGCCCGCAGCTACAGGGATCATCGCGCCAAAGCGCGAGATCTCCCGACCAGAATCTAATTAAAGGTTGAGAGGTTCGTTCTAAATGCGTATAGACAGGAACACCTTCAGTGCCATAAGGGCAAACCTCGGTTGTTATCGGGTCCACTAATTGCGTAAATACCATGTCTTGCCAAAGGTGCATACCTGTCGAATGCCTACATCCACCATTACTCATCCAAGGCGTCATTTCTCCGGTAGAACCACTATCAATAATTACAGCGTCGTAATTATTGATCAACGCCTGGCGAGTAGAAGTAATTGAAGCTCCTGGCTCGCCTGAAAACATTAAAATTTTAAACCCAAATTCTTTTGGGTCGACTCCTTCTTCGCGTGCAGTTTCAGCTAGATATAAAGCAAAAGAGGGGGTGCCATAAAAAACAGAAGGTTTGACTTTTTGGCACCATCGTACAGCCATTCTAGTTTGACCAGGTGCTCCAGCACCAAAAGGAAAGCATTTCGCTCCGATTCGCTCGGCTCCTACTAGCATTCCCCATGAGCCCATGTAAAGGCTAAAAGGAGAAGCTATAAAAACGGTATCCGAAGGTCGTATTCCAGCTCCCCATTCTACGCGTGCGTGAGCTTCACCAATTCTTTTCCAGTCATCGTTACTAATTGCTATAACTGTTGGTATGCCCGTGGTTCCCGATGAACCATGTACTCTCAGTATATTGTCCCATCTGTCACATATATTGCTTCCGAACGGAGGATTTTCGATTAGGTCTTTGCGGAGATCTTCTTTTGTAATGATCGGGATTCTTTTTATATCATCGATGGTTTTTAATTGAGAGGGATCGAAACCAGCCTCACCCCAAACCTTTTGATAAAAACCTGAGTATTCATAAGCCCATTCAACTTGATTTTTTAATTTAATCGCAATGAGTTTTTCACGTTCCCCTGGATCCATAGTTTCAATTTCTTCGTTCCAATATTCAGTGTTATTTGATGGAACATATGTAGGATCGTATATTGGTGGCCATTGATGACTCATAGCTACTCTCGTCTTTTTAAATTCTCGTTTATAAATGATTCAATATCTTTTAGACTCGAACCAACAGGGAATACACCATCTACTCCAATTTCCTTGAGAGGATCAATATCTGTGTCTGCAACTGTTCCTCCCAGTAAAACAAGCGTCTCTCCGGCCATTTCTCTTTCATTAATAACTTTCATAAGCTTGCCCATCAAAGTTTTATGAGCTCCTGATAATAGTGAGATTCCAATGACGTCAACATTTTCCTTTTGAGCTTTATCTACAACTTGTTAAGGGGTTACCCTCATGCCCATATAGATGACTTCCATGCCAGCGTGTTCTAACGCCTTGGCAATTACCTTGATGCCCCGATCGTGTCCATCGAGCCCAAGCTTAGCCAAGAGAATAATTATGGGAATCAAATCGTCCAAAGCTAAAAAACACCCGGGTCCACAAGCTCGCCAAATACTTCTCATAAGTCAAGCAATAATTCAC
>JAKUPZ010000008.1 GCA_022449765.1 Dehalococcoidia bacterium
TATCCCTTCTGAGAAGCTTGAGTTTTTCAGAATTCATGGATTAGTAGATCTAGAGCATTCGAAGCGCGCAGGGGAAATTGTAGCAAGCTTGATTCAAAATGAACGGGACCGTGAGCTGGTATGGCAAGCAGCTCAAACCCAAGTGCAATTAAAGCTCGCAAAATTTGAAGGTATCTACAAAGCCTACGCTTAGGCAAAAGAAGAGGGAAGATGGAAAATCCACTTAAAGTTGGAATAGCAGGCTTAGGCTTTGGAGCGACTGAATTTATTCCAACGCTAGAAAGACTAGATGAAATAAAGATAGTCGCTGGTGCGGATCTTAGGCCATGGGCTCGTGAAGAATTTGAAAAACGATACCAAGGCAAAGCATATGCCAGCGTAGAAGAATTATGTGCCGATTCTGACGTTGAGGCGATATGGATAGCAACCCCGAATCACCTACATGCCCAAAATGCAATTACCGCTGCAAAAAACGGGAAGCATATTCTAGCGCGTAAGCCTTTAGGTATAACGATGGCCGAATGCCAAGCAGTGTTGGATGCGGTCAAAAAAACTGATGTCAAGCTTCTTGCCGGTGGGCAAACTCAAGGAACAAGTCCTTTAATCCGCGAGGCTCGAAATATTATCACTTCGGGTGAGTTAGGCCCCCTTCGGGCAATAAATGTAGTTGCCTATACCGGATGGATGCTCCGTCCGCGTATGCCACAAGAAGTCGACGATTCTGCGGGAGGAGGCGTAATTTGGAGACAGGCTCCCCACCAAATAGAAACAACTCGCTATCTCGCAGGCGGATTGGCAAAAAGTGTTCGTGCGTTCACAGGTAGTTGGCGCCCTGAAAGACCCAATGGTACGGGCTACTACACAGCTGTAATTGAATTTGATGAAAATGTCCCAGTCACGATGACCTATAACGCCTATGGCTACTTCGATACCCTTGGGCTTACTACATGGAGCTCCGATAAAGGGATTGCAGGCAGAGCAAAATCGAGAGCAGCTTTACTTAATGGTGAAATTAATGAGGAAGAAGAAAAAGAAAAAACTCGCTTCAGTTCACCCGGTGAAGGAAGCGTTGTAGGAGGCGAAGCTGGTAGACCATGGACTCCAGGTAATCTAGGAATCTTCCTTATCTCGTGCCAGGAAGGCGACATCCTGATGTCTGAAAACGGCTTGATGGTATATGACAATCATGGAAATCATGAGGTGGAAGTGTTTCAGCCCGGAGGAGCAGGTATGGCTCTCGACTCAGAAGTCTTGGAGTTATATAACGCTATTAGGCATGATAAGCCACTGTTCCATGACGGTCCGTGGGGGATGGCTACCGCTGAAATTCAATGGGCAATCATTGAATCAGGGCGCCAGAATAAGGAAATTACACTTAAATACCAAGTTCCTGTTCCTCCCGGAGAATAACATCGGCCAATCACTCAATAGACCACGGTTGGTCAGTGACTCGCCAGGGCTGTAGGCGAGAGATTTAAATGCAATTCAAAGGTCCAAACCATTCCTAAGTGAATTCTGGTAGTAATTTTTTCATCAAAAAATATCGAGCCGTGGGACCTAATAAGAGGATTGATAAGACGATAATCGCATCATGTAATAGCAAAAAATGTTAGGTTAAAGCCAATGAACTTGAAAATCGAAGTCAACGATTCAACAAATTTTGCTATGCAGGATTCCTCATGTTTTGCGATAGAAGCCGAGGCCCTTGGCTTCGCTGGTGTCGGGATGCCTGATCACCCTCACACCGGGCAGGATGTTTTTGAGCGTCTAATTACTGCCGCGCAAGATACTGCACGAATAATGCTCTTTCCGTCTGTAACCAACCCGATAACTAGAACTGTAGAAGAGTTGTCTGTTAAAGCAAAAGAACTCCGCACTGTAGCATTAGGCAGAACTCGTCTGATACTAGGAGGGGGAGATAACGCTGTAGGCTTTTTGGGCAAAAAGCCTGCTACTACATTAGAGCTGATTAATGCAGTTCAAATGATTAAAGCAGAGCTAGCAGGAACTGGAGTTGAAGTTTTTATCAATGGAAGTAGCCCTAAAATGCTGGAAGCTGGTGGGTTAATAGCCGACGGTGTCTATGCAATGGTCGGGGTTGATCCAGTGGTAGTAAATACGGCCTTAGAACATGTTTTTCAAGGCGCTAGTAAGGGTGGGCGTGACCTTGAAAGCATACCCATTGCTCTTGGATTACCTGTATTTATGGCATCTTCGTTAGAACAATCCATTGAATATGCTCTACCATATGCATTTTCTAGCTTAAAGAGACGCACAAGGGTTTTTTCTCGAGTTCTAAGGTCAATATTGCCCGCTTTGGAAAGTGCCTCCAATTACACTGATCTCTCTAAAAAGGATGCCTGGAAGCTTACTGAAGCAATGGCTATCTGCGGATCCCCTCGTGAAGCCGCAGATAAAACACATGAACTCGCCCGTAAAATAGGGCATACCCATTTTATTGCCAGGGTACAGATGCAGGGTGTTGAGCCAATTGAAGCGTTAAAAGCCTACGGCAAGCAGATATACTTTCCTGAATAATTTTCCTAAAGCATACTCTCTAATTTATCTGGACTAAATTGCAGGAAATACCTTATGCCATTCAGTAACTTGCTGGTAGGCATGTCCTACTGCAAGGACAAGCCGATCATCAAATCGTTTCCCTGTTAGCTGTAGGCCAATTGGCATCCCACTTAATGAAAATCCGTTCGGTATTGATGCACTCGGCAGGCCATTCGGGTTGAATAAACGAGTAAGTCGAACTAATTCACGAGTAGTAATTAAGCCATCTTGCGTACGCATCTCATTTTCCCCAAATTTAGGCGCGTAGATTGGATTAGTAGGGGTAGCAATTAGCGAATACGTTGCGAAAAGTTCATTCCATCGCCGTTCCATTAGCGATCGGACTCTTAAAGCATCTACAAATGCATTGGCAGGTAAAAAGAAACCAGTTTCAATTCTCCGGCGAACCCCAGGGTGATAATCGTTTGGACGAGCACGGATCATTTCTGCATGATAAGAAGTTGCTTCCGCCAAAGTGATAGTAACCTGCGCAATTGAAATATAATCTAACTCTGGAATTTCGACTTCTTCGATTTTTGCTCCAAGTGCTTCTAAAGCGCCCATTGCATTCCAAAAAGCCTTTCGAACCTCCGGATGCATTACCTGCCATATGTGATTACTTGGTACGGCAATGCGAAGATTGCTGATATCTGTACTAAGGCCCTTGAAATAACTCTCTGGTTTTCGATAAACAGATGATGGATCACGTGGATCATGCCCAACCATTGCGTCCATAGCGATAGCAAGGTCCTCTGCCGTTTTTGCCATCGGCCCAACGTGATCTTGACTCCATGAAAGAGGTGTGACCCCGTATTTGCTTACTAACCCATATGTCGGTTTGAGGCCTGACAGGCCACAAAGAGATGCTGGTGACCGAACCGATCCGGCAGTGTCAGACCCCAAAGCTAATGGCACCATGCCAGCGGCTAAAGCTGCTCCTGAACCACTGCTTGATCCTCCAGTAACGCATTCCAAATCCCATGGATTAAGAGGAGCTCCGTATAAGTCGTTATGTTCAGCCCCGCCATAGGCATATTCGACCATATTGGTTTTGGCTATGGAGTAGGAGCCAGCGTTTTGTAATTTTGCAACAACAGTTGCATCTTCTGTAGGCAAAAAATCTGCAGTGACAGCTGACCCTGATGTTGTTCTAACATTTTTTGTCCAGAACAAATCTTTTAAGCCTATTGGTATGCCATGCAATGGCCCCCTGTAGTCCCCTTTCATAATTTCAGCTTCGGCTAAACTCGCTTTGGCTAAAGCTTGATCATAAGTTGTAGTAATAAACGCATTGAGAGTGGGCTGAAGTTTTGTCGCCCTGTCTATGAAAGCTTCCGCAATTTCCACCGGAGATACTTGTCTAGATTGGACTAGCTCTCCCAATTGGGCAACCGTTAAGCGGTGTAATACAAAGTCATTCAATTGATATCACCAACGCCGTTAGGTTCCTCACCTGAAAATGCTGCATCCCTCAAATATTCGACTCGTTCCAGCATTCCTTGTACATCTGTCATCAACGAACTCAGATAGACATCATCTCCTTCAATGCCTGCATGCTTAGCTAATAATATGAATTCGGCTTTTGTGAGTGCTGGTCGATACATAGGCGGATAATACACTAACGCGTTGATGCTTAAAGCATATGAGGATGAAGTAATTTCTGTGGGAAATTACTTGTCAATTTCTTGTTCGCCCGATTCGGTTCCTTCAATACCATCATTCTGTACTAAATGCTCATGGAAAAATGTTGCAGTTCTTTGAAGAGATAGTGCTGCAGCATCAGCCCTTAAGGGCGAGGTATCCTGCTTGGGATTTAAAAATGAATGCCCAACTCCTTCATACATGAAGAGTTCGTAATATTTATTGTAGTTATCTAAGGATGCGCGGAAAGCATCAATCTCTTCAATCGGAGTAGTGTGGTCATTGGTCCCATAATGGCACATCATTGGAGCCTCTATAGAGTTTAGCTCTCCGCTATCTGGGAAAAGGCTATGGTAGTAAATTACCCCTGCACCAAAAGCATTGGATCGAGCAAGTGCAAGCAGCGCAAGCCCACCACCGAGGCAAAAACCCACCACACCAATAGGGGATTTGTCCTCTACCCAGGGTAGCGAGTGTAAAAAATTTGAACCAGCACAAATATTAGCGATTGCATGGTCGATGTCTAAAGAATTTTTATAACGTAGTTGGGTTGCATGCCCTTCAGGTAGTACTCCGTCATAAAGATCTGGGGAAACAGCGACGAAACCTTCTCGGGCAAAAGTCCTTGTTATTTCACGCTGAAACCAATTCAGACCTCCCATGCCTGAAATTACTACCAACCCTGGGTGTGTACCCGAATCAGCAGGACGAGCGACGTAGCCGTCGACAAAACTATCTCCTGAATCGTATCCAGCGTGAAGAGAAAGAATGTTTGTTGCCATTTCTACCGCCTTTTTCCCAGATAATTACTTGCAATACTGAAACGGTTTATGCAAAATCATATATTGCATTCAATACATTTAATCTTAACAGGGGGAAGAGTAAAAGATGGGTTTATTTTTTCAATCACTCAAATTACTTATCACTAAGTCCCCTAAGCAGGCGACAGGACGCGGGGATGAATCTTTTGAGCATTTTAATCAACAAGTTCACAAAAACTTAGATGCTCGTATAAACGAACTTATAACTGGTTGCTGCGAAGCAATCCAAAAATGCTGTGCTATGAAGTACAGATTATGCTCCTCAAGTTGTAATTCTGCTCACTGCTGCCCCCAATAGGTGTCGGTAGGTCTAGCAATTTAGGAGAAATATGCCACCCGCACTTGTTCTTTCAGGGGTTACAAAACTATTTGGAAAAGTTCGAGCGCTAGACGCTTTAGATTTAACACTTGAAGCCGGTTCTATCCACGGCTTTGTAGGCCCTAATGGAGCAGGTAAGACCACGATGTTGTCTGTTGTTTCAGGACTAAAACGTCAGACTTCGGGTGAAATAGAATTTGGTGTACCGGCACGTCAAATGATGCTAATGCCAGATACTCCAGAATTCTTCCCTCTTCTAACCGCTCGTGAAGTTGTTGATTTGGCGAGACATCCTTTTCGACACGAAATTGATGAAACTGATGTTGCATCGATTATTAGAGAGGTTGGACTAGAAGAGGCAATCGACCGTCGAGTTGGCGGTTTCTCCAGAGGCATGAAGCAGCGGCTTGGTTTAGCTGCAGCATTAATTGGTCGGCCTGAGTTAGTTTTATTAGATGAACCTTGCTCGGCATTAGACCCAATTGGACGTAGAGAAGTTTTAGATATGATTTCACAATTAAAAGGTCGTGCTACTGTATTGTTTTCGACTCATATCCTTAGTGATGTCGAAGACGTATGTGACTCCGTCACAGTAGTTGACCATGGCAGGGCTGTTTACGAAGGTACGGTAAAAGGAATTAAGAAAAAAAGAGGACAGTCATTTGAACAGGCTGTTTTAGAATTACTTCTACCTGAGCGAGGCGAGAAATGAACCTATGGCGAATGGAACTAATCCATTTGTTTCGTAGTTGGCGTGGCTGGACTTTGTCTGGAATTTATTTGTTGGCATCCCTCATTTCTCTTTTTGTAGGATTCTTCATCGAGCGAGCAAATGGATCGTTCCCATATTCGCAGGCTATTGATTGGTACATAACGTTTTCAATAGTCGGGACTCTTGTGTTTATTGGTATTGTTGTCTCTTCATTGGCGTTTGATGGAAACAGAGATTCATCTATCTTTTTAAGAACTCGGTTTTCTATGAAGCAAATTCTGTTGACCAAAGCTACAGTATATTTCCTTCTTTCCCAAATTTTGTTCTTCGCAGGATTCTTGATCGCCTTATTGGGGGGATTAATTCTTTTCGATACAAGCGATCATTTGAACTTTAATTGGGTTTTATGGGGATTGTTGCTGTACTTGATCTCAGACCTTTTTTATGTGGCATTGATGTTATTTACTTCTTCAATTTTTCGTGGTCCAGTAATTTCTGTGTTATTTACGCTTGCTGTTATTTTAGGTTTTCCACTAATTGGGAGCACGCTTATTTCATTAGAATTACTTATGCGAGGACTAATCGAAATACCTTTTGCAGATTGGGAAACTACTTCTTACGTTGCGAAGGCATTGCTATGGTGGCCTACTGCGCTGGAAGATACACAAGGATTTCTAGGTGTTACTAATTCGGAAGTAAGTAGCGGGTATATTAGTTTCCTTGGGGTCTCATATCCTCTGGATGCACATTTTAGGCAAGATGCTTTAATTACCACGATAGTATCAACCCCGATTCTTACATTTCTTGCATGGCTGAGATTTTCAAAACGAGAGATATAGCATTCTTTACATGGTCGTTATGTGCTAGAGAGTTGGTGACCCGCCTCGGACTTGAACCGAGAACACGCTGATTAAGAGTCAGCTGCTCTGCCGATTGAGCTAGCGGGCCACTTCATATAAAGGGTATTAACCTAAAACCAACTCGTCAAATGCTTAATGAACAGGTTTAGCAGCTAGGGTCCATTTCAGGCAATAAATGATCTCTCCAGTTAACATCTGAAGGTAATACCGTATCTATAGCCCGCAAGTTGTAATAACTGGAATCAGCCCCAGGAGGATTACCACCATCTTGGACAGTTTTGACAGCATCAGCAAGTAATTTACGGGCAACGATAATAGCCTTATCAGCGGGACCTAAGTGCTCTTTGGAGCGATCGACAATAGTGCCCATCATTTCCTGTATCGCACGATCTTGCGTATTAATCCCACGTATGCCTGAGAAAGTTTCTGTTTTTTGTACAGAGCGATCAATTCCCCACCAATTAGACCTATTCCTAAGAGAGGTGAAGCCATTTTCGACATCAATATCTTCACCGTAACCATTTCCGGATGCCTTTAGGCCAGCTTCTCCGTCACTAATCAATCGCTCTTCCCAAGTGTAATACCAATTCCAAACTATGCAGCGTTCATCATCAATCGGCACCCAGTGATGACCATGTGTCTGATTAGAAACTCCTCTACCTGCAGGCCTCAGCTGTGTCCATGGCATCACATAATGATATCCGCGCGCGTATTGCTCATCTGAACCTAAGCGGCGAATTCCATAGTACCTATACCCATATTCAGTTTCATCAACCTCCAAAGTTGGAGCCTCTCCTTGAACAAAAACATCGTTAATTGGAATCCCTGGCTGAGCAGGGTTTTCCTTCAGAGCACGGTGCAAAATAGGAGCATGCGAGGTATCTATGCCACCTTCCAAAGCTTGTAGCCAATTACATTCTTCTATAACTTTTGTCACGGAACGCTGATGGTCAGCAGCCCGAGTCCATTCAAAATTAGGTGCGGCAGGCTTTTCGTTAATCGGTCCCATATAGACCCAAACCACACCTCCAAGTTCGATAGCTGGATATGATTTAGCTTTTATTTTTTCTGCGAATTGGTTCGGCTCGTTCATTTGGTCGACGCACTGTCCAGAAATATCAAATTTCCACCCATGGTAGACGCATCTGAGTCCATTCTCTTCGTTTCTTCCCAACCAGAGAGAGGTGAGCCGATGGGGGCAATACTCATCAAGTATGCCGATCTGACCACTGGTATTACGGAAGGCAACTAGATCTTCCCCAAGCAAGCGAAGCCTGACTGGAGCGCAGTCCGGCTCTGGTAGTTCCCAATCTAGCAATGCGGGGATCCAGTACCTGCGCAAAAGGTCTCCCATTGGAGTACCGGGGCCAACCTGAGTTAATAGATCATTTGTTTCTTTAGTAAGCATTTGAAATTTTAAGTGCCTCTAGGAAGAAAATAACTTTGAATATTAAGTAAAGTCAACCTTCTGGTGAAGCCTCCGGATCTCCTTTTGCCAAAATATAAGCATTGATACCTAGTGTGCAAAACAAGGTAAGGGAAGCGGAACCTGCGAGCATGATGAATACCCATTGGACACCAGGGCCATCTGCGAGCACCCCCCCGCTCACTCCAGCCAAAGACCCTAACCCAAATCCGGTTAAAGCAGTGAGCCCATACGCTCTTCCTTGTAGCCGTTCAGAAGTGTAATCCGAAATCATTGCTACCGAAGTTGGTTGAGCCATGAAATTAAAGAAGACAAACACAGAAGAAGCTATTAGAAGCAACCAGCCTGCACCTAACGACATCAAAATTAAAGGGGGAATAGTAAGAGCAACAGCAGGAACTATGAGACGTTCTCTTTTGAACCGCTCTCCAAGCTCGCCTCCAATATATTGTCCCAATACCCCAAATAAAAGTGCGACAGTTGCAACCGCTCCTCCGACTACAACAGGCTTAAGCCCAAAAACGTCTAAACCTAAATTTGTAGACAAGTGCAGTGGCAAAAATAGTGTGAGCCCACGAAAAATAAAACCAAAACTAGCGTTGATAACAAATATTAATATTAGAGGAATTAAAAAACTTTGAGCCCTATGCTGAGGCTTCAAAGAATCAGCTTGATTTGCATCGGGACCTATCGAAGATCGCAATGCAATTAATGTAATGAGAAATGAAAGTAATGCAAATACTAAAAATGCACCCCGCCAGCTCCACACTCCGGCAATTGCGGCAGCAATAAATGGTGCAAGTGCAGTTCCTAAGTTTCCGCCAGCTCCATGAATACCCAAGGCTCTCGCACGCTGCCGAACAGTTCTGCTAATAAATGAAAGCCCAGCGGGGTGATACATCCCCCCGAAAATACCCATCAATACCAGGGCAAAACCTAATACTTGGATGTTAGGAGAAATTGCGGCAATCAATGCAGCAACGCCTGCGCCGGCCATCGAGATCGCGACTGTATTTTTAGAGCCAAATCGATCCGCAGTTGCACCAGCAGGCAAAGCAGCCCCCGCATATGCAAGCGAAGAGATAGTGCCCAAAACTCCGAGCGCCGCAATAGTCACACCAAATTCAATGGCAACTACTGCCAAAATAGCCCCGTACACTAGTTCAACAGCATGGTTTAATCCATGTGCGACACCGGTGAACGCCACAATTTGGCGTTCACCGGCAGTCATACGATCATTAACAGATTGTTGTGGCAAAGTATTAAAACCTAGAGCCCACGTCCAGCACTAGCATCTAGTACCGCACCTTGTTCCTCATTCTCGTCATAAGTCCATTTATAATGAGGATCCTGATACACCTCTTCGGGCATAAGGCTCTCTAGCCCACGTTTACCTATTTCCTCTTCATACATTTTTCGGACCCATGGCTCCTCAACTGGATATTCTATTTGATCCAACAAACGATTATTTCTTTCAGCACGCATTTGTTTAATTGGTGAAAGAGCTAAGTACCTTGCAGGTTCAACGCTAACGTTAAAGTGCTGGTGGAACCAATTATTTGGTGGAACAAACATACTGGCTTCATGCCATGGAACAATTACCTTCTCTTCTCCCTCAGGCCACATAATTGAGTACCCTTCGCCTGCAGGGATCATGATAAATACACCTGGGCCATGCCGGTGAGCCTTTTTATAAGTCCCTGGAGGGAATACTGACATATGCCCACCCATTTCTGAGTGAGGGAAACGAATGTCTACCACATGTCCTCCCCCGCCTCTCTGTCGATGTGGTACGAGTCCATTCCAGGCAGCAAGATCAGTGAAAAAATTACCGTGCCAACTGGCACCACGACCACCAGGGGCTCTTTTCGCAACTGAGTAAAGTTCATCTTCACTAGTTTCAAGCAACTGAGTATCTTGGTAATCGTTATTGAAAAAATAGCTGGGATCAGGTACCAAAGACATTCCAACTGGTAAGTGCGTGTTACTAATCAGTCTCGCAGGTTTATCTCCCCTGGCATTACTGAATTGCCGAATCGAACCACGCGGTATAAGAAATAGGCTTCGTGGACCCCATTCAAAGGTTTTCTTACCAACGCCGTCTGCCCATATCGTTGTCATTCCCTGTCCATCCACCACATACACTGCTTCATCCAAAGCAAATCTATATGGAGCGACAGTACCGCCAGGCGCAATCTCCGTAACTCTTGCGTCTACAATGCCTTCCATCCCCGCTAGTTGAATAAACGCTGCATTGCACCCAAGGAAATCCCAAGGTGCTGTTTCAATAGTCCTGCAATCTTCTATGAAATATCCTGTGTGAAGAGGAAGCCCTAAACCTTGAACCCATTGATCGTAAGGAAGGGTGGATCGAGCATCCGTATCTATCTTCAAATCACTAATTAATTTAGCTGGTGCATCGTCTGTCATATTCTGTCTCCTTCTCCTTATTCATTACGACCTTCGCTCCTTCCAACGAATTCGTCAAGGTTTCATCTGTAATTCAAGTGTATATCCCTAACTCAATCTAGATAATTACCTCTAAATTCCTTTATCAAATCAATGTTTGTTACAATGGGGAACTTGTATCTCCTTAATTCCCTAAGCCAAACCGACTCTCTAAAGAGAAATATCTAGCAATGTAGCGTAATATATGCCAATGGAGCTATCACTTGAGGAACATCTTGCCGTTCCATACCGGTTGGTTATGGAATCATTTGAAGATGTCGATGGAGAGTGGCGACGACGTGCTTCTTACCCAGAGCTTCCAGGATGCACTGTAGTTGGCGATTCTGCAGTAGACGTGATTGATGAGCTTGATCTTTTACGAGAGCAACTGATACAGCAAATGTTTGAGAGTGGAACTCCAGTACCTATCCCACGTCCTCCGCTCCGTTCGCGACCGCCAATTTTAGATGAAGCCCGTCTGGGTTTTGTGAAATATCTTTTAGAGAAAGGGGCCATATCTGAGCATGAAAATGGCTAACCTAAGGCCCTCTTCCATCGAGGAGGCATAAAGTGGCACAAACTGTACTAGGCTTTGCAACCTCGCACGGCCCTCAACTTAGAATGACTCCTGATAAATGGGCATTATTGCAAGAAAAAGATAAACATGATCCTCGATTTGATTATGAGGCTCTATTAGCCAGAAATATCCCCAACATTGAAGACGAAATCACACCTCAAAAATTTGTAGAACGCTATGAGTCTTGTCAAAAAGCGCTTCAAGTTCTTAAGAATACAGTTGCTGAAATAGGCCCCGACGTCATAGTAGTCATAGGCGACGATCAGCATGAACAGTTCATGGAAGACAATATGCCTATGTTTTCTATTTACTACGGAAATGAATTGCCGATTCGAGAAAGGCAAGGTCCGGGTCGAGATGCAGCGCTACAAAAAGCTTGGTCAAGTGGTGCACGTGAATGGCGAAATGCGCAAGAACCCGTAGGTGATTCATTTCAACCTGGGCACCCGGAACTCGCTAAACACATTATTCAGCACTTTGTTAATCAGAATATCGATATTTCTGTAACTAACAAGCTTCAAGACGATATTGGAGCAGGGCATGCCTTTGCGTTTCTCTATCGACAAATTTTACCTGAGGGTAACATTCCCATTATTCCTTTGATGGTTAACTGCTTCTACCCCCCCAATCAACCCACAGTTGCTAGATGCTACGATGTCGGCAAAGAACTGAGAGCAGCCATAGACTCTTGGGAAAGTGATGCACGCGTTGCAATCATGGCATCTGGGGGCTTAAGTCATTTCATTATTGATGAAGAAATTGATCGCATTGCGCTCGCTGCACTGGAATCCAAAGATGCAGAGACATTAAAAACTCTCCCTAACGATCGGCTTATATTAGGAACAACTGAAATCCGTAATTGGGTTACTCTAGGGGGAGCAATGGAAGATATGACTATGAACCTCATTGACTACCAGCCCTGCTACAGAACCCTTGCTGGTACCGGCTGTGCAATGGGATTTGCAACCTGGAGTTAATATCTACAAGATTTTCGCATAGAATAGAATTAGCTCTAGTGAGGAATTAATAAATGACAGCCGACCCACAATATGACGTCATCATAATTGGCGGCGGTGCTGCAGGGCTTGCAGCATCGATATATTCCGTTCGCGCAATGCTCAAAACCTTAGTTATTGAAAGACAGGCCTTAGGCGGGCAAATTTTGCTAACTGGAGAAATTGAAAATTACCCCGGGTTTCCTGAACCAATAGACGGTCCCGAACTTGCAATGCTTTATCAGAAGCAAGCTGAACGTTTTGGCGTTCAATTTGAGTATGACACAGTTGCAAATTTAGATGTATCTGGTGCCGTAAAGCGTGTAGTCTGTGAAGACAATGAATACACAGCCAAAACTGTAATTATTACTAGCGGTGGCGAGCACAATAAGCTTGAAGTCCCCGGCGAAGATTATTTCTCTGGAAAAGGCGTCTCTTACTGCGCCACATGTGATGGCAATTTCTTCCGTGACATGGATGTCACTGTAGTTGGTGGCGGTGATGCAGCTATGGACGAAGGGTTGTACCTTACACGCATGACTAAAAGTGTTACCGTAATCCACCGAAGAGATGAATTACGAGCAAGTAAGATTCTTCAGCAAAGAGCTTTTGATAACCCAAAAATGAAATTCGTTTGGAATTCAGTTGTTGAAGAAATTAAAGGCAACGGTACAGTCCAAAGTATGACTTTGAAAAACCTTAAAACCGATGAATTATCTGAACATCTCACTGAAGGGATTTTTATTTTTATCGGGTTCCATCCTGTGAATGAATTTATGCAAGGCATAATCGACCTAGATAGTGCAGGGCATGTGATCACTAACCTCCAAATGGAAACAAATGTTCCCGGAGTATTTGCAGCAGGAGACGTGCGCCAATTCTCCGATCGGCAACTTGCCAATGCAGTAGGCGACGGTGTCGCTGCTGCTTTAGCTGCGTACAGATACATAAACGAAGACGATTAGGTGTCAAACTATGCCAATCGGTTGGGGCATAATTAGTACAGGACGTCATCCAGATTTAAAGATGGCTCCGGCAATTAACGCCTCAAAAGGGTCCCATATTGCAGCTGTAATGAGTCGTGATATAGGAAGAGCGCAGGCATTTGCTGCAAAGCATAATGCCTCAACCGCAGTAGATGATGTGGACGTATTAATTGAAAACCCAAATGTTGATGCTGTGTATATAGCGTCACCCAATTTTCTTCACGCCGAACAAACTATCAAAGCTGCCAAGGCAGGAAAACATGTGCTAGTTGAAAAACCTATGGCTCTTTCAATCGCTGATGCTGAGCAAATGATTGAAGCCTGCCTGAAATTCTCTGTAACACTCGGGGTTGGATTTCATCTACGTGCACATGGAGCACATCAGGCAATACGGGAATTAGTGGTTAATGGTGACTTGGGGAACATACATTTCGCTGAAACCAATTGGGGAAGAGGCGTCCGTGGTCAAGAATCCGTCCCTCCTCGTTCAGGGCTACAAGCATGGTGGGATGAACCTAAGATGATAGGGGCAGGAGCCTTCATGGCTACAGGAGTACACTGTGTAGATTTATTACGCTACGCTCTAAGCGATGAGATTATCGCCGTCAATGCAACAACTGACGCAACTCATGCAAAGCCGCTAGAGGAATTTGCTCATCTAGTCTTAGAATTTTCTAGAGGCACTATTGCAACATTGATGACAGGGCGAAAAACTCCTGATTACTATCGAAATGAAATAGGGATTTATGGGACTCTTGGCAGTGCATACACCAATTCCACTATAGATATGAACCAGGAAGGCAGCTTATCTATTCATACCGATAAGCAAAATGCCAACATGCAATACGAGTATGACCCAATTAACCTTTATAAAGTACAAGTAGAAGCATTCGAAAGTTCCTTAATCTCGAAGCAGGATCCGTTAGCAACAGGTATCGACGGACTACGTACAGTCGAAGCTACAGCTGCAATGCTAGAGTCGGCAAAAATTAAGGCACAAGTAAAATTGAAATAAGAACAAGCGACATACTAAGTCAAACAAAAACAGCGGGTGTTATACACCCGCTGTTTTATCATTCTTTAATTTAGTCTGAATTTAATGGCAACCGCAGCCGCCGCCTCCGCAGCCGCCGCCTCCGCCACTACCGCAGCCACCAGCACCACATCCACAACCACCAGCGCTAGGTGCTATGTTTGGATTTTCAATAATAAATCCACTGCGCATCAAACCGTCGGAGTAATCTATCGACGCGCCTTCAAGTAAAGGTGCACTTTCTGAATCCGTGATAACCCGTACTCCTGATTCATGTAGGACAGTGTCATCATCATTAATGCCTTCTTCAAGTGAAAGCATGTACTGCGCACCGTTCCCATTAGGAACCACTATTACACGAAGCGAGGCTTCTGGTTGTCCTTCTTCTGCAAGAATTTCAGCCAATTTTTCAGCTGCGAGATCTGTAACGGTTACCATAGATGCCTCCTTGGCACTACTAATACTACTACTCAAGACTAGCAGTCACCACTAATATGGTCAATAAGAATAGGCCACTTCCAAGTATCTATGAAACAATAATTGCTTTAACGAAATTCGCCAAAATAATAAGAATTCATTATTTTATAATTAATGCACTGTAATAAAACCGCCATTGTATTGCGATCTCATACATAACTATCGTAAAATTATGTAATATTTCAACAAGGTGAAAAATGACCGTTCTCGATGATCTTGATAGCCAATTAATCAATTTATTGCAAAATGACGGCCGTGCTTCGAATATAGAATTAGCACGAAAAATGGGTGTAAGTGAAGGAACCATTCGTAGACGCTTCCGGAACTTAGTTAAAGAAGAAGTAATTAGGGTAGTAGCAATCCCCGACGCCTCAAAATTGGGTAGACAAACTTCGGCTCTTATAGGACTGCAAGTAGACCCAGCATTTGTTGATTCTGTCGCAACTTCTCTTGCACGAATGGATGAGGTCCAATATTCAGCTGTCACAACAGGTGCCTACGACGTATTCTGCAGAGTTGCACTCAATTCACCGGCTGACCTTTCGGAATTTCTTCGTAGCCGAGTTGGAGAGATTGAAGGAGTTAGAAGGTCAGAAACATTCGTAAATCTGTCCATCAAAAAAAACGTTGGAGGTCCTTCGGCACTTTCTGATGAAATTTAACTGTATAATTAAACGGTTTTCACAAGTTGTGATGACTGCTAAACTAAGCCCGCTTCATTTCGGAGCAAGTTGTTAATATTTTGGAAGGTGCATTCCTGTCATGGCATATGTAATTACCGAACCTTGTGTTGATGTTAAAGACGCTTCTTGCGTTGATGTTTGCCCAGTAGATTGTATCTACGAGGCGGATCGCCAATACTACATTAATGTAGACGAATGTATTGATTGTGCAGCCTGTGAGCCTGTATGTCCGGTGGCTGCCATTTTCGCACTCGAGGCTGTTCCTCCTGACCAGGCTAGTTTCATAGAGTTCGCTAAAGAACAAGGATAATAGTCACTCACAAGTAAAAACGAAGGCGGACATTGGACCGCCTTCGTTGCTTTCGTCACCCAATACTGTCCAATACTTCTTCTATCGTCCCTAATAGGCATGTAAAAATAGGGGTATCTTTTTCCGTATATGGGCGTTGCTCTGCTGAACGTAATTCCATAACTAAATCCAAAAATCTCGAGGGGTCATCAGTTTCAAACCCCAAGACAAATTCCTGATCATCAAGTCCGAATGAGTAAGTGGTGTGTACTTTTACTTCTGGGTATAAGTGGCCTACTTTAAAATGCTCATTCATCATCCTTTGGCGTTCCTCAAGTGACAGCTGGTACCAAGCATGTGTCTTAACAAATGGATATACAAAAAGGTATTTCCTACCCATAGGCCGGATTCTGGTTCTACTCTCTCCGTTTTCATGGCTATGCTCATCTATATAAGTTGATCGTCGCGTCATAGCAAGGTATGAGTGAGAAACAGTCAGGTACTGACCTAATCGAGTATTCATAGCTAAAGTTGCAAATTTGTTGATCCCTTCGAGATCAGGGCTAACTAACCATAGAAGTAATTCGGCATCCGATCGCATACCCATTAATGAATACGCGCGAATTAGTAAATTAGAAGAAGCTATTAATGCCGAAAATTCTTCTTTGCTTCTCTTCTTTTCTGATTCGGATAGCCCTCTCCATAGTGGGTCAACAGTGAAGAATGTGTATTTTACATATTGAGGTGCTAGTTGAGTTTCTGTCATTGGGCCCTTTATTTTAGGCATATTGATCATATATGCATTGATTTACTTTATTAGGATACAGGTTTAGCTCCGTATGCCCTAACATACTAGGTAATAAAACCATGAAATCTAACACTAAATTTCTCATTGCCGCAATCATTGGGATAATATCTATCGCCATCATCCTATCAATCGAAATATTTCCACTGGATAACAAAAGCAATGAGTTAAGTACATCTCAAATTCAGCTATACCAAGGTATGGATCAATTTGATTTCGAACCAACTAACATTGAAGAATTATTGTCTAGCGGGAAGCCGTTAGTAATAAATTTTTGGGGGGCATCATGCCCTCCATGTAGGAAAGAAATCCCTCTACTCCAGGAAATCCATGAAGCTAATTCCGCAAAACTTATTGTACTAGGGCTAGATATGGGCCCAGAATTTATTCTCGGCAGTTACGAGCAAGGGGAATTATTACTTGCTGAACTAGGAGCATCTTACCCCGCAGGTATACCACGCTTTAAACAAACAAACAGTCAATCCGCGCCATATCAACTACAAGGCCAATACGTCACAGGCTTACCTACAACCTTTTTTATTAATTCTGAAGGTTTAATAATTAGGCAGTGGTTGGGATTACTTTCAAAAGATAAACTTAATGAGTTAGTCACTTCGCTGATCGAAAATAACTAATTGGGGTAAAAATGAAAGCTGCTCGACTTTTCTCTTCTCTCATATCCTGGTTTGTATTAGCCACTTCTGTAATCATTATGCTCTCGATACTTACAGATATTGGTCAACTGTCAGAGAGCTTAGAATTCTTTAGGAATTCAACTTGGGGGGCAGGAGTACTCGAAGATCTTATAGGGTCTGCGATTGCATCTCTGGGGTTGGGAGTAGAAGACCAAGGAACACACCTCCAAGACGCAACTACTTCTTCATTAAATGTACTATCGGTAATTGGGATGATTGCGCTAAAGGTAGTTATTGCATTCTATTTAGCTATTATTGCGATATTCCTAAAAAAGTAAGTTTACGTGTATTTGGTTGGATTCTGTGAAAACTCTATCTGGCAACTAATTGCGCAGAAAAAATAAGTTTGACCTTCAAATTTATACTCCCCGCCAGGAGGATTCAATTTACTCACTACCATGTTGCATATAGGATCTATCGCATTTTCTCCGAAAATTAAATCCAAGTTACTCATGTGCTTACAACCTCCTCCTATAAATATGGATCCCAAGTTCGCAGCCTTAAGCTGTTAAACATAACTGAAACAGAACTTGTGGCCATCGCCAATGCTGCGATATTAGGATTCAAAAAACCGTTCTCCCCAAGAATCCAATGTAGATAGGAAGGAATCGACCCTTCTCCAACAAATAAATGAAAAAATCCTGCAGCTATTGGAATTAGGATTATGTTATAACCAAAAGCCCAAAACAAATTTTGCTTAATTATCGTAATTGTCTTCCTTGAAAGCCTAATACCAGTAGTTACTCCTTGGATGTTAGCTCCCATCAATACAAAATCTGCTACATTCAATGAAATATCCGAAGCTGAAGACATCGCAATACCAGCATCCGCTTGTGCCAATGCTGGTGCATCATTAATTCCATCTCCCACCATCGCTACTTTATGACCTAATGCTTGACGTTGTGTAATTTGATTATGCTTCTCTGAAGGTAATATCTCTGATACGTAAGAATCTACGGCCAGTTTACTTGCCAAACTACGAGTTACTGCATAATGATCCCCAGTCAAAATGCCTACTCTTAAACCCATAGACCGTAATCGAGATACAACTTGCTTTGACTCAAAACGTATCTCATCAGTCAAACCTATAAGGCCTATAATTTTTTCTTCCATAAGAACTGCAATTGGAGTGCAGTGCGCGTCTAGTAGTTCGTTGACCTTTGCTTCCACTTCACTGCTAATAACTATATTCGCTTGCCTCGCAAGATTGAGACTACCGACAGTAAATGATCTCTCTTGAATAACTGCACGTACTCCCAATCCAGGTGCCACTTGAAAATTAGAAGACGCGGGAGTTTCGATTTCATTTTCTTGAGCACAATCTATTATTGCCTTCGCTAATAAATGCTCACTATGAGATTCGACAGAACATGCAAACCCCAATACTTCACTCTCTGTAAACTCGAACCCATATACTTTTTCTACTTTTAATTTACCGCTAGTTAAAGTTCCTGTCTTATCAAAAAAAACAGTATCCACTCGCCCTAGTATCTCCAGTGCTTCTGCACTTCTAATCAAAATTCCGTATTTCGCCCCGGTGGTAATCGCAATCATTATTGCAGCAGGTGTTGCCAATCCAAGTGCGCATGGACAAGCAATAATAAGTACCGCTATTGTTGTAAGCATTGCTTCACTTTGACTTACGTCCTGAGCAAAGAACGCCCAATAGCAATATGTCAAAAATGCGAACAACAGTACCGCTGGTACAAAATGAGAAGCAAATGCATCCGCCAAGCGCTGGATGCTAGCCTGAGACCCTTGGGCTAGCCGCACCAAATGAATTATTTGGGCAAGTGTTGTTCTATCACCAGCCCTAGTAACGCGAAAGGTAAAACTTCCATGCAGATTCACAGTACCACCGTAAACAACTGCTCCTTCTATTTTATCTGAAGGAGTACTTTCTCCAGTTAACATCGATTCATCAACTGTGGACGCTCCGGCAAATACTTCACCATCTAGAGGGATTTTCGACCCTGGTTTGACAAGCACAAGCTCACCTAGCGCAACTTGGTCTATAGGCACTTCAACTGTATTAGTGCCTCGTTGCACTAAAGCATATTTCGCCTGTAAATCCATCAGGCCAATAATTGCGTCTGATGCCTTGCCTTTGGCTTGTGACTCAAGCATACGACCAAAAAGTACCAAAGATATAATGATCGTTGCTGTATCAAAATGTATGCTGAGGACTTGGTCGATGAAAGGTCTAGATATTACAACTATCGCGCTATAGAAATAGGCAACTGAAGTACCCAAAGCAATCAGTGTATTCATGTTGAATTTAAAGTGCTTCAAGCTGCCCCATGCACTTTTATAAAACTCTGAAGCAGCCCAAGACTGGACAGGGGCCGCGAATAGTAATGAAATCCAGCCTAGCCAGTCTATCTGCCCAGAAGTCACTGGGTTAAAGGCAATCCCTAACGACCACAGTAATAAGGCTACAAAACCGCTGAACAGCATTTTTTTCTTAACTCGGTTGATCTCACTTCTACGTGAAAGACGTTCAATCTCAGAATGCAATGAGTCTGTGCCTTCCACAAGTTGGGTTTTCACCCCGAATTTCAATGTCAAATTTAGGATCTCATTCGTATTAAAAAGCCCGTAGACTGATCTGATGGTAATTTCTGGAGTAGCTCTATTCACATTCACTGAAACTATCCCATCAATATTTTCTAAGTATTCTTTAAGGGAGATAGCTACCTGTGGATCATTAAGTGCATCTGATGCCAAAATCGATTCTGATGTAGTCACTTGATATCCAAAATCGGTGATAGCATGCACGACTTCATTAACTGGAAGCTTATTTGATTCAAAGTTAATTGTTGCTGTTTCTGAAGCTAAGCTTACTGATACTTGTAAAATCCCTGCAACGGAACGAACTGCGCTCGTAACCGTGCTCACGCATGCAGCGCAAGTCATACCTTCCACAGGTAAAACAACATATTTATTTAGCTCAGGATTACTATCCATATATCACTTCAATTATCATTAGGTCATGGACAATATAACTAGTACCGCATGGATACTGCTGGCAGGATTAGGTTTAGTAGCACTTTTCGTAGTGATAGTATCCATTTTTTTTAATATCCCAATATGGATAGCGTTAACTTTACTTTTGGCATTAGATGCAATGTTATTGATCTGGGCTAGATTCAGATTAAAAAAATCATAAAGGCAAACCCCAAACGGGAAACCATTGTTTAACATCACGAGAAGTAGGGAGGCATGATCTGATCGCCTTCTCCATTCGCAATTCAAGGGGATGATCACGTCCTTCTTCGGAATTGTCAGGCACAAACGGAGTGAAAACTTTTATCCTAGGCTGATATATCCAGTAAATCTTAATTCCTTTCCATAGGAAAGGGTACACCGCAGCTAATACCCTAGAGCCAACCCCTGCATTCGCCAACCCTTCACCCGCAATACGAGTAGCATCAGAAAGTGCTTCCAAGTCGTTAGCCTGTGTTATAACCCAAGGATGCGGATTATCTGCAGAATCAAGTTTTACTTCCCATGGGCGCCCTCCCATGAAATTAACCATCAAAAGGGCGCGCTCTATCTCTTCTTTTGCCTGTTCTCCATTCTGATCAGATGAAGGGCTTACAAGAATACCCGAACTAGATGTAGTAAAAGTATCGAGCCTTTCCTCAAGTACCTCTTTGGACTTTCCCATAGCTGCCTGGGCTTTACCCCAATCTGCTGATCGTTTTAAAAAAAACACTACCTGGAACCTCTAAGCTCGTTGTCTAATATTTGTAATTTCTCTATTCTTCGTCCCATTGGAGGATGAGTAGAGAATAGTCGAGCGAAGCCGTCTCCTACAGCAGGCATTATAAAAAACGCATTTAAGGTCTCGGCTCGACGCAGATCTTGTTTAGGTAGGCCTGTTAACGAACCTGAAATTTTGTGCAACGCTGCTGCAAGATCCATGGGGCGTCCTGTTAATTGAGATGCACCACGATCTGCAGAATACTCCCTATAACGAGATAGTGCGGCAATCAGTACTTGGCTTAAAACCCATACCATAATCGTAACTAGGTACGCGATCATCATATAGCTATGAGCACCATTCTCTCGACTTCTACCCATACCGCCAAACATAGAACTCCAAAAAAATAAGCTCATTAAAGTTGAAGCGACTACGGAAAGAAAGCTTGCATAGGTCATTACCTGAACGTCTCTGGTAGCAATATGACTGATCTCATGAGCTAGGACGCCTTCAAGTTGATCTTTATTTAAGATAGACAGTAGTCCTGTAGTTACCGCCACGGCAGCGTGCTTTTGGCTGCGGCCCGTAGCAAAAGCATTGGGAACCTGCATCTCAGATATAGCAATCTTTGGTTTTGGAATCCCTGCTGCAGCACATAATCGCTCTACTGTTTGATGTAATTCGGGAGCTTCGTCAGGGCTAACAACCTTCGCTCTCATTGATGTCAGAACTAATCGATCAGACATTATAAATTGGAACAATACAAGCATTATTGCAAATACAAGCATGAATGCCGCACCAGCAACCGATAGTAAAAACCACAGGAAGAATCCATAGACTATTCCTAGTAGTATCACTGTAATCACCATGCGAGTAACTAGTTGAGTATCTCTGCCCAAATCACGTGGCCTATTCACGAGCTCCCCCGATCATATTGAAATATTCTCCCCGTACCATCATACAGATCATACTAAAAATTATCTCAAGGATTTATGGCTTCAATTTTCTCATAGCGTTTCTAAAACCAACAGCTGCTCCCTGTAAAGTCGCATCGTCTACGCAGTACGAAATCCTGAAATACCCTGGCAATCCAAAACCTCTTCCTGGTACAACTAAAACTCCTTCGTTTTGTAATACATTTATCAATTCCATCTCGTCTGGGACCGGTGATTTCGGGAACATATAAAACGCACCTTCAGGTTTTCGAACCTCATATCCTGCTTCCATAAGAACGCTAAATAGGAAATCTCTTTTCGCTTGGTAGTCGGCCACCTCAACAGTTACATTCTGAAGCTTACTTACCACATGCTGCATAATTGCTGGAGCATTT
Source organism: Dehalococcoidia bacterium (assembly GCA_022449765.1). Classification (NCBI taxonomy): domain Bacteria; kingdom Bacillati; phylum Chloroflexota; class Dehalococcoidia; species Dehalococcoidia bacterium. Next base: position 22,363 of record JAKUPZ010000008.1, read on the forward strand.
ACAAAGCCTAAGACACGATTACAAAATACGAAGGCGTCCATTAAAGTTTCGTGATGCTCGATCTCAGGGTGTAACGCTAAATATCCAATCCTTTCTCCCGGAAGTGCTAAATCTTTTGCATGTGAAGTGACAGTAATGGTTCGTTCGTAGTAATGCTGAGGGAAAGGGTATTTATAACCATCAAAAATTATTCTCCTATATGGCTCGTCGCTCACTAAATAAATCTTTACCCCTAATTCATGCTCTTTTTCTATAAGAATTTTAGAAATGGCTTCAATCACGGATTCAGGGTAGATAACCCCTGATGGGTTATTAGGAGAGTTTAATATCAGGAGTTTAGTTCTTGGAGAAATTTTACTTTTCAAATCCTCAATATCAGGTAGCAAGCTTGCATCAGGTTTGACAACAACTGGCAAAGCATTGTGATTAGAAGCGTAAAAAAGATATTCTGCAAAATAAGGGCTAAGGATTAGCACTTCATCACCTGGGTCACATAATGCGTGAATGACCACATTCAATGCGCCTGCAGCGCCTACAGACATCATTATGTGCTCTTTTTGGTATTTGAGGCCGGTCTCAGCATAAAGGGATTCAGCAATGGCTTGCCTTGCAAATGCATATCCAGCATTTGGCATGTATCTGTGGGCACCTTTTGGATGAGATTGGATGAATTTTTCTAACTCGTCATGAAATGCGCGAGGTGGTTCTACAACAGGGTTCCCCAAGGATAAATCAAAGACATTCTCTTCTCCACGCTCATTCTTCAACGCGATACCTAACTCAAACATACGACGAATCCAAGAGCTATCTGTCATATGCTTCTGAACATTAATTGCAATAGTCATTACTACCTCCAACTGTGAGCATAGGCTTGTGTCGGTACCACCGCAAGCGGCAAATACTTGCTAATATATATGCCGAAATCAAGAGGAGAGATTATGCCTTCACAAACAGGTTCGCGTTTTGAATGTAGTGAACTAGGTTCCCAATACATGATCACTAAAGGCGGTGATGCAGAATTATCTTGCAAACCAGCTGAGCAGGGGCAGGCAGACCAGCTAGGCAAGCGTTATATAGATAACGAAACCGGAATTATGGTTCTCTGCACTAAATCAGGCCAATCAAACATTTATTGCAATAATCGTCAAATGGAAATAGTAGCCCAAAGATCACTGCCATCATCTGATTAATATTTCATAAATTCGTAGAGATCATAGTGTTCTGCTGACATACCTAGGCGTTTGTACACTTGCTGAGCGGAATGATTTCCCTTGTCTACATAAAGCCTAAGCCCCACCAGTTCTGAGGACTCACTAACTTGGTTCTTCAAATGTTCAAAGAGTGTCGAAAAAGCCCCTTTCTTGCGATAATCTGGCCGGACATATACTGAATGAATCCAGATTACTACGCCGTTCCGCCAGTCACTCCATTCAGGTAAAGTCATCATCATTCCAACAGGGCCGTCTTCAGATTCTACCAACCAATACTCTGCGGTTACTTCACCCTTTAGGACAGCACCGACGCCTGAATTAATCGTGGCTTCCTCTAAATCAACCCCTTCACTTTCAACAGCCATTTTTATTTGAAAATCTACAATTAATTGCAAATCGTCAATATTCGCTCGTCGGACGCTAAACATTCTGAATACATCCTTAGTTATTCATTTTTCTCATAACTGCAACAACTCGACCATGGATCTGTACTTTATCTGCAGGGACAATAATCGGATCCATCTCCTTATTAGCCGGCAGGAGACGAACCTGATTACCTTCAAGGTAGAAATGCTTTAGAGTAGCTTCTTCTTCAATCGGTAGCCAAGCCGCCACCATATCACCGTCTCTCACATCAGTAGTTGGACGCAGTACTACGATATCTCCATCAGTGATAAATGCATCAATCATTGAGAAGCCTTTTACCCTCAGAGCAAACAAATCTTCAGCATGATGAGGAGTAAAATCAGGTGACAAGGCAATTTTTTCTAAGTCGGCTGGATCGTAAGAGGAAGCTTCTGGGACAGGAATTGGCTGCCCCGCAGCAATAGTACCCATTATTGGAACCATAGCAACTTCCACAAGGTCTATCTCTTTTTCAATTACCAATTCAATCGCCCGGGATATATCAGGAGAGCGCCGAATATAACCGTCCCTTTCTAGAAGACGGAGGTTGTAATCTACGACCGACGTAGAGCTGATACCACAAGCAGTCTGTATCTCTCGAACTGAAGGCATATAACTTCTATCAATATGGAATTCTTGCAAAAAATCTAATATCTGTTGTTGCCTGCTAGATAATTTCCCCATGCGCACCTCAAATACGAACGTTAGTTCTGATCGTAAACATCAGAGTACAAGCATGTCAACGCCCTAGTGACATCAAAAAAGGGGCTAATGCCCCTTTTCAAGATTAATAAATGGAATTTTTTGCTAGTTTAGTCTGAATTTGAGTTAAGGCGTTTCATAAGCCTAGACTTACTTCGTGCAGCCGCATTGCGATGAACTATTCCCTTAGATGCCGCTCGGTCTAGCTTACTAGTTGCTAGCTTGACTGCCTCTGCAGATTCTTCGCTGCTGCCTGTTCCAAGCACTTGCATTGCTTTCTTAACTGCGGTACGTGTACTAGATCGTACGTCTCGGTTTATTATTCTCTTACGCTCTTGAACTCTAGCTGTTTTTTTCGCTGGCATACTATCTCCAATTTGTAGACATACATTATGCCGCTCAAATGTATTTCTGGCTAGGTCTAAGTAGTAGGAAAGTTAATTATTCTTTGCAGGGGCTCTTTTGGTGAAGTTTCTATTAACGCTCTTTACACCTGAAACGCTCTCTATTTTATTAAAGAGTCGCGATAGTTGTTCAAGGCTAGAAACTTGAGCAGTTAAATGAACAATAACCGTATCTCCGTCTATGCTTTCGGTGCTAGATCCAGCTATATTGACATGCTCAGTTGACGTGGCCCCAGTTATGTCATGAAGCAAACCGACCCTGTCCTGCGATTCAATCGCAATTCGAACGGGGAAAACATTTCTACTTTGCCCCCATTCCACTGGTACTATTCTTTCAGGCTCACTAACATTTCGTAGATTAATGCAATCCTGCCGATGTACAGTAACGCCCCTAGTACGGGTCACGAAACCTGAGATGCTTTCGCCAGGAAGAGGAAGGCAACACTCAGCAGTTCTAGTTAGCAGATCGCCTACTCCCAATACTGTAACCCCTGTTGCAATCACAGGCCCAAGCTCTTCGATAGAAATTGCTGCAGGCGAGCCTTGTTCAGACTTAATAGCAGTAATTCTCCCTGCGATTTGGGAAATAGACACCATTCCAGATCCTAATGCAGCGTAAAAATCATTCTCGCTTTCATACCGAAACCATTTAGCGATTTCAAAATCTGAGATATTGCTATTTAGCCTCTTCAGTTCTTTCTTTAGGAGATCCTTGCCTCTATCAACGTTGACATCGCGCTCTTGATGTCGAAACCAAGCTCTAATTGACTGCCGGGCATTAGTAGTTTTGACATATCCTAAATGAGGGTTTAACCAATCCAAACTTGGACCTCTGGCTACTTTACTGGTTAAAATCTCTACAGTGTCTCCATTAGACAGTCGCGTATCAAGTGCGACCAAACGTCCATTAATTTTTGCCCCAATACAACGATGCCCAAGTTCTGTATGAATCCGATACGCAAAATCTATTGAAGTAGCGCCGCTAGGAAGTTCACGGATTTCATTTTTAGGAGTGTACACAAAAACCTGGTCATCAAAGAGATCATTAGCAATGCTCTCAATGTATTCCTCACTCCCGCTTACCTCACGTTGCCACTCTAGCAGTTGACGCAACCAAGACATCCGTTCTTCAAATCGGTTCCCGCGCGCGTCCAATCCTTCTTTGTAACTTGAATGTGATGCAACTCCGTATTCAGAATTTTGATGCATTTCATAAGTACGTAATTGTACCTCTACAGGGACTCCATCTGGCGTTCTTACTGTGGTATGCAAAGATTGATACATATTTCCCTTTGGGCTTGCGATGTAATCATCAAATTGACCAGGGAGAGGCCTCCACAGACCGTGAACAATACCCAGTGCAGCGTAGCAATCACTCACAGTATTAACGATTACGCGCAACGCAAAAAGATCCTGTATCTCTCCAATTTCTTTACCAATAGACGCGTACGACTGAGCTTTCTTGTAGATACTGTAGAGATGCTTAGGTCGACCAGTGACTTCAAAATCATATCCGGCTTTATTCAATTCTTCAGATAAAATTTCAGAAATTCTCTCAATATACTGTTCTCTCTCTTTGCGCTTGGCAGACAGTAACCTAGACATTCTCCGGTACTGCAATGGTTCTAGGTAACGAAATGATAAATCCTCAAGTTGCCATTCCATTTCACCCATTCCGAGACGATGCGCCAAAGGAGCATAGATATCTAACGTTTCCTGAGCAATTTCAATTTGACGGTTTGGCGGAAGTGGCTCCAAAGTCTGCATATTATGTAAGCGATCAGCAAGTTTAATGAGTACCACTCGAATATCTTCTGCCATGGCAACAAGCATCTTGCGGAGATTATCAGACCTTTCAGTATCGCTTTCAGAATTACCCGAAAGTTTGGTTTTTATGAGTTTTAGTTTTGTTACTCCATCTACGAGTTTCGCGACTTCTTCTCCAAACTCTTTTTTTATATCTGACAAGGGTATGTCACAGTCTTCAACAACATCATGAAGTAAAGCTGCGGCAATCGTTTTCTCGTCAAGATGGAGGTCTGCTAAATAAGTCGCCGCGGTGATAGGATGATCAATATATGGCCCTCCTGATAAACGTGTTTGCCCCGTATGCGCTTTAGTCGCAAAATCAAGCGCATCATTCACTATTACAATTCTCTCGTCTGCTAAATATTCTTTTAGCTTCACCGTCAGCTGATTCATTAATCCATTATAAGCCCTAGGTAAACCAAATAATTTACAAATATCTTTTCCGCAGGCAAATTCAATACGATTAATGAAACTCAGAAATATGTAGTTTCTGGTATTCTTAGCCTGTACATCAGAGGTCTAATGTTTCAATCACCAAGAGGCACTGCCGATATTCTTCCACAAGAGCAAGCTTTATGGTCTTATGTAAGATCCAAGTTAACTTACTCTGCCGACCTATTTGGCTATCAAAGAATTGATACACCTATATTTGAAGATACCGCGCTATTCTCTAGAACTGTTGGAGAAGAAACCGACATAGTTCAAAAGGAAATGTATAGTTTTGAAGATCGCGGAGGCCAATCACTGACCTTACGCCCAGAAGGAACTGCCGCAGTTTGTAGAGCTTATCTTCAACACGGCCTTCATAATCTTGCTCAGCCCCAACGACTTTACTACCTCTGCCCAATGTTTCGATACGATAGGCCGCAAGCAGGAAGATTCAGGCAATTCAATCAATTTGGGATTGAAGCCATTGGGGAATCAGACGCAATTATCGACCTGGAAGTAATCCAGCTTGCAATCCATAGCATGAGTAATCTTGGACTTCAAAATATGCGCCTCGTCCTTAATAACATCGGGGACCACAACGATCGCAAAAATTATATTGATGCGCTTAAAGAACATCTCGCAACACATACATCTAACATGGGCGAGGATGATCGTCGTCGGTACGAAACAAATCCGTTGAGAGTACTTGATTCAAAAGAATTATCACAGGAAACTTTCATTGATCTTGCCCCTAAAAGCGCTGATTTCTTAGGTGTAGACGCAAAAGATCATTGGGAAGAGCTTTTGGGTTACCTCGAATTGATGGGGATCTCCTATACATTAGATCACAAGCTTGTCCGAGGGCTTGATTACTATACCCGTACTGTTTTTGAAATCCACCCAGCAGTTACCGGAGCCCAAAGCGCGGTTTGTGCAGGAGGGCGATATGACGGATTATTTGAAGAACTAGGGGGTAAATCAACTCCCGGAATAGGGTTTGCTGCCGGAATTGAAAGATTGATTCTAAATCTACAAACTCAAACCTATGAAGGTGGCATAAGTGCAAAAAAACCACTAATCCTTTGTTATAACGGAATACCAGCAAAAAACGATGCCATTAAATTAGCTGAAACATTAAGGAGCGAGGATCAATTGGTTCTGCTTGCACCGAATAGAAGCTTAAAATCCCAATTGAGATTTGCATCAGGGACCGAAGCAAATCTTGTATTAATCATTGGTGAAAACGAATTACGAGAAGGAAATATCACCTGCCGTGATATGAGCAGAGGCGACCAACTGGTTATCCCCAGAAGTGATTTACTGAATTACTTAAAGCAAAATACCTAAGGAACATCTATATTAATCGTAGTTGTACGAGCAGCTACGAAAACACTGGTAGCTGATGCAGGATATTTGCCTGCCCAGAATTGCACAGTAGCATTGGTATAGCCGGTTCTGCTAATACTAATAGGTAATAAGTACTCTCCTGTTTTTTCGACAGTTGTAGAAAACCATAAATCGGACGATCCTACTTTAGAAACCTTGGCGTAGACGCGAGTGCCTTTTGTAGCACTTCTACTGTCGATTTTAATGGTTCCTTTAAAAATGGCAGGGATGCTTGGAGGTGTGCCTTTAGAAGTACCTGAGAGAGGCGCATCAATTATGCTAACTCCTGTCTCAAGTCGAGGAATAACAGTCGATATCAACCCGTCGACAGATAAAGCGTATATTTCGCCTGTTCGACCAATTGCAATATCCAACATATGCTGCTCGTTCATACGAATACCACGTAATAGGCCGCTGTTATCAATTAAAGCCGATCCATCAGAATCCTCATTTGATAATCCTTGCAACTGAATGTACCGAAGTCCCGTATTAAAATCTTGACGACTTCCTATGATCCTCGAAGAATTCTTCTGAACTACATCAGTTAATCCACCTTGGCGAAGCAAGACAAAATCTTGATCTAGTTGGGGATCACCCGTTTTGGCTAAGTTAAATGATGGATAAACTTGGCCCGGAGAAATAACTTCTAGCAATGCAAGATCTAAGTTGTCATCTCTGCCAATAACCCATGCTCGGCCATTAGAGCCCGAAGGGGTGTAGAAATCTGCCAAGGGGGACTGACCTAGACCAGATGATGTAGTTAATATTCGACCTAACGTCCCCTCGATGAAAACCCCTGTCCATTGCTTATCTCCTGCAATTAGTTTCACAACAGCAGGCTCCGCCAGAGCTATACCTTGGGCCTGAGTGGGCGTTGGCGGAGGTGTAGGTGTTGGACTAGGCGTTGGCGTTGGCGTTGGCGTTGGCGTTGGACTAGGTGTTGGGCTAGGCGTAGGTGTAGGTCTAGGGGGTGCAGGAGTAGGAGTTGGCTCAACGTTAACACACGCAGCAACTAGCCCCAGTGCTAATACAAAAGCTGGAGCTAATAAAGCTATTTTAAAATGTCTAAATACCATCCCTACATCCTAGTCTTCCTTTAGATTGTATAACGTCAGGCATGTAGGCTGGCAATGACATTAACTGGCAAATTCTTCTTGATGTGGATGATTAGCTCGCTCCTTAGACGACCTAATCTGATACCATTGCTTTCGTCATCCGTATCTTCAATTTAGAGAAACCTATTACAAAAGCATGCTAGATAGACTAGAAAACTTCCTAAAACGAGTTCAGGAAATTGATGAACTATTTTCAGACCCTGAAGTAATTTCTAACCCCGATTTGGTTAGTAAACTTGCAAAGGAAAGGTCTGATCTTCTTCCAATTGTCAATTCATACGAATCCCTAAAAATTGCTAAGCAAGAACTTGATGACGCCAAGTCTTTGTCTAATGACAACGACCCTGAGGTTGCAGAAATGGCGTTAGAGGAAATTGAAAGGCTTGGCACTGAGGTAGAAAGCCTCGACCAAGAATTACGAAATGCTTTATTACCTAAAGACCCTAATGACAATAAAAACGTAATTATGGAAATACGTGGAGGCACAGGAGGAGATGAGGCTGCAATATTTGCAGGTGATTTATTTCGAATGTATCAGAGATACGCCCATAAACATGGGCTGACAATAGATATAGTCAATATGAATGAAACTGAACAAGGTGGCATTAAAGAAGTAGTCTGCACTATTCAAGGAGAAAGTGCTTACAGGCTGCTAAAGCATGAAAGCGGAGTGCATCGTGTCCAGCGAGTACCGACTACCGAAACACAAGGCAGGATACATACATCCACTGCAACAGTTGCCGTCCTTCCTGAAGTCGATGAGGTTGATGTTGATATCCGTACAGAAGACCTGCGAATTGACATATTCCATTCCGGTGGCCCCGGTGGGCAAAATGTGAATAAAGTCGCCACCGCTGTACGTGTTGTTCATAATCCTTCTGGCATAGTAGTGGTCTCTCAAGGCGAGAGGTCGCAATTACGTAACAAAACCGAAGCTCTATCTGTTCTTCGATCCAGATTGTATGAACAGCAAATTCGTGAACAAGAAGAATCTACGTCTGCTGCAAGAAGATCGCAAGTAGGCAGTGGGGAGAGATCTGAAAAAATTAGGACCTACAATTTCCCACAGGATCGACTTACAGATCACCGTATTAATATGTCTATACATGGACTGCAAGAAATTATGGTAGGTGCAGGGCAATTCGGTTCCTTGGTCGAATCCTTATTACAGGACGAGCAGGCAAGATTGCTTGAACAAGCCGAAGTAGAAACTCAAAAATTAGTATAGTCGATTATCCGCATTGACTACTCTCCAACAAGCTATCATCAAATTCCAATCGGAACTTTCATCAATCGGAGCAGATAATCCTAGGCTTGAAGCTGATCTCATATGGATGAATATTTTAAACGTTTCCCGTGCCGAATTATTTGGGTATTCTCAACACGAGGCAATTAAAAAATCGACGCTGATTAAAGCCAGGTCCCTGCTTAACCGTCGCCTAAAAAATGAACCGCTCGCTTATATAATCGGATCAAAAGAGTTCTATGGGCTAAAAATTAAAACTTCTCCAAAAGCTCTTATACCTAGGCCTGAAACCGAAGTAATGGTCGACGAAGCATTGGAATACCTATCAGGCAAAGAAAAAATGCTTATAGCGGATGTAGGGTGCGGCACTGCAGCAATATCGATAGCAATAGCAAAAAATAATCCCAGCGCTACTTTATACGCCTTAGATATATCAAAAAAAGCGTTACATCTTGCTAAGGCAAATATTTTGATGCATCAATTAGAGAATCAGATTGAGCTAATCCAAAGTAATTTGCTTACTAATTTACCGCATCCGGTAGATATGCTTTTGGCCAATCTACCTTACATCCCAACAACGCAATTACCGTATCTTCAAAGTGAAGTACAGCTATATGAACCTTTGATTGCCTTAAATGGGGGAATAGATGGTCTTGAGATCATAAATACTCTACTCCAGCAAGCAAAATACAAACTATTACCACAAGGAGTAATCTTCTTAGAGATTGATCCCTCACAGGTAAAAAAAATACTCTCCTTAGCCTCTGACTATTTCCCTTCACTCTCATATAATGTAGTAAATGATCTAACTGGAAGATCTCGTGTCATAGTGCTCAAACCCAACTCTGTTGCAAGCAATAAAATCATTTAACTATGGAATTAGAACCTGGCATACATCAAATGACGTTCGGCAAGGAGCCATTACCAGGTTTCCCTGCTCCAAATTCTTATTTGGTTTTTGGAACGGATACTTCAATTCTGATTGATACTGGCTGGGAAAATAATGATGACCATCGAAGTCGAATGGCTTACCTTAGGCAAACAAACTCACCACCGATTTCAGAAATAATAATTACCCACCGCCATCCTGACCACGGTGGAGGTGCTCTTCATTTGCATAAGGAGTTCGGAACTCCTATTGCCTGCCATGAAAAAGACCAAGAAGTTATCGAGCGCGACCGATTGAACAGTGAAATAAAGATAGCATCTTCTCTCAATGGAGGTGAGGTACGAGACCTTGGAGGCATTAATCTAGAATTGATCCATGCTCCTGGGCACACCTTCGGATGTCTGGCTATTTATATTCCTGAGCGTGAAGTTTTATTTACAACAGACACTGTTATGGATATTTCCACTACCAGCATAAACCCTAATGACGGAAGTCTTGTTGAATACATGCAAACGCTTAATCTTTTCCAAGATATTAATCCTAGAATCATGTACACAGGACACGGTCGTCCTGTGAAAAATCCTCGCCAAAGGCTCAACCGGTTAATTGATCATAGACTAAGAAGAGAGGAGTCCATTTTAAATAAATTAAAAGTAAGGCCCCTAAGTACGGCCCAGCTCAGTGATGTAATATACAAAGGACTACAAAGCTCACGAAAGCCCCTTGCCGAAAGGCAAATAATCACTACCTTGCTTAAATTGTTGGAAGAAGGGAAGGTAGTTAAAGAAGAGAATGATACTTACAAGACTAACCTATAGGGGCTAGTCGGATAAAATGAATAATGCCAATTTTAATATCTCAACGGAGTCATTGTGCCCACACTATTTAACTCGAAAGTATTTCCTTTAAATACAACAATCTCTAATAAAAACCATCTGGAAATTGGTGGTTGCAGTCTTATCGACCTAGCGGAACAATTCGGCACCCCATTGTATGTGTTTGATGAGAATACTTTACGCAATCAGGCGGAAGGATTCCTTTCATCTTTTAAGAATCTTTATCCTAATACTAGAGTTGTATATGCCTGCAAAGCATTTATCAATATCCCTTTAGCAAGATATTTTGCCGATCTAGGATTAGGGTTTGATGTCGTTTCCGGAGGAGAATTAGCAATCCTAAAAGCCGCCAATGTTGATCTATCAACAGTCGATTTTCATGGCAACAATAAAACTCCTCAGGAGATATGGACTGCACTTGAGTGGGGAGTTGGGCATTTTGTTATAGACAGTTCGCACGAATTGAATTTACTTAATGAATATGCAGGTCAGCAAGGAATAAAGCAAAATGTTTTAGTTCGTGTTTCTCCGTCTATTGATCCGCACACCCATAGGCTAACTACCACTGGGGTTTTAGATAGTAAATTTGGTTTCCCAATTGAAACAGGTCAAGCTCACGATGCAATTAGGCAAGTGTTGCAATGTGAAAATTTATCACTTCAGGGCCTTCATTTTCACTTAGGGTCTCCCATTTTTGAACTAGAGCCTTATACAGAAGCCATTGAACTCGTCCTTGGCTTCGCTTCTGAAATGCAAAATGAAGGCATGACTTTAAATCGTTTTAGCCCAGGAGGTGGGTTTGCAATTGCCTATACAGAAGATGACGAACCCCCAACTAAAGATGCTTATGCAAAAGCCATTACTGAAGCTCTTATAGAGGGATGTAAGCAAAATGGATTGAATCAACCCGAATTGACAATAGAGCCAGGCCGCTCTATGTCAGGACCCGCGGGAGTTGCCATATATACAGTTGGTGCAATCAAGGAAATACCTGACGTTCGCACTTATGTATCAGTAGACGGGGGTATGGGAGATAATATTCGTCCCGCGTTATATGGATCACGCTACATTGCCGTTCTAGCAAATCAACCAACAGCTGAGGCAACAGAAACAGTTACCATTGCGGGCAAATACTGTGAATCTGGGGACGTCCTAGTAACTGACGCTAAACTACCAAAAGTACAACCAAACGATATAATTGCTATTCCAGCTTCAGGTGCCTACGCACCCTCAATGGCGAGTACCTATAACATGAACGGAAAACCGCCTATTGTAATGGTAGACAATGGTAATACACGCCTAATTCGCCGAAGGGAATCGTTCGAAGACATGATGTCTCAGGATATAATCGACCCAATTGCTAAGGATCCTTTGTAGTGTTTCAGCTTCACGGCCAAGAATTAATTTTATCCAATTTAAATAACTCAATTAATGAAGGCCGCTTCCACCATGCTTACCTGCTTTCAGGAGCGTCTCATACTGGTAAAAACACACTAGCGCTACAAATTGCGCAAGCCTTGAACTGTACAAGTTCAGAAGTTCCATGCATGCAATGCAATCAATGCCAACGAATCCAAAAATATGAGCATCCTGACGTGCACTACATCACCACGGGAGGAGATGAAGGCCCCCTTCATGAAATCGGAATTGATGCAATTAGGGAATTATCCAGCCTTGCATATCTAAAACCTTTTGAGGGCATCCGGAGGGTCTTTATTATTAAACCTGCTGAAAAGCTAAATGATCATTCTTCCAATGCACTATTAAAAGTACTAGAAGAACCTCCAGGGGACGTGGTTTTTATCCTCATATCGAGCAGCGCAGCAGACCTTATGCCTACCATTGTTTCTCGCTGCCAGCTTTTCCAATTTAAAAAAATGGATCGTGCTGCAGTGTTTTCAATACTAACTACAAATTATGGAATAGACGCTGAAAACGCAGAAATATTTTCGAGGTTGTGTGACGGATGTATAGGTTGGGCTATCGAAGCGTCACAAGACAGTTCAATATATGCTTCGTTACATCAGCTTTTAGAAAAAATAGTGGACACCATCGAAGGGGGAATTGAGTCTCGATTCCACTATTGTGAGGAGTTCGGAAGAATCTATCAGCGTGACCGATTATCTGCCGAAACTCACTTGCGACTTTGGCTCTCTTGGCTAAGAGACGTAATGCTTATTCAAAAAGGGGTAGAAGAGTACGTGATAAATATAGACTGGAAAGAAACATTGTCTAAACACGCAAAGTCTCTTCCAAACGATGAAATCGTGCGATGGATTCGCCAAATTCAAAGCACCAGCAATCTAGTGCAACGAAATATCAACCCTCGACTTGCCCTAGAGGCTGTACTAATTTCCTCTCCTTTGACCACACAACATTCTATGCAATAGCAGCATGCAAATCAGTAGAAATTATCTGATTATTACTTACCCAAGGTAGATAAATATTCCATTCGTCCGGAAGACTGCGATGCATCAAGTGATAATACGGATTAGCCTTGGGCGTTGAAGGCTGTGATAAGAGTTGCATTCGGGCTTGAACAGGTGTTCTTCCTGCTTTGCGGTGGTTGCATTGTACACAGGCGGCAACGACATTCTCCCATGTGTGCGGGCCTTTCAATACACGTGGTACGACATGATCCAGCGTTAGGTCTTTTGTTTCTTTACCACAATATTGGCAAGTGAAATGGTCTCTCCAAAAAACTTCTCTCCTAGAAAGTTTACGTGTGAAAAGAGGGCGCTTTACCATATACAGTAACCTGATAACGGACGGAACTGAAAAAGAAGTTGACACTGTTTTGTAATGTTCCAAGGAAAGTTCAATCGGCTGTGCTTTTTGCCCAATCACTAAGACGATAGCACGCCTAACACCGCAGACGTTAAGCGGCTCGTAGTTCTGATTCAAGATAAGGACTGTTTCGCGGGGCATTATCTCCTACATCAAAACAAGCAAAGTAGTCGATAAGATCATAAAGGCATTTACCAGTAGGGACAATAAGATATTTAGTAACGTTATCCACTAAATTGGTTCTTCCAATCCAATCCCTCTTCAAAAATACGATCTATCTGATCAAACTGAGACGGAAGCAAAACTTTAATCACATCAGTTGCAGTTAATATGGATTCAAGCAAGCTGGATTTTGCAATAGCTACATGCAACGAATCTATAGGAACAATCACTGCTATTGAGGCAATCGCAGAAACGGACAATAGCCCCACCACAATACCAATCAAAGCTCCAATTGAACGATCCACCCATCCCAAAAAAAGCATATTAAGAATCTTTTTTACAAAATTCGCAAGCACCCAAAAGAATATAAGAGAGACAATAAAAATTGCAGTAAAAGCTGCAATTTTATCGAAATCGGTATCAATTGGAATTAATTCAGCAACACGCGCGTAATACTGTCCAGCAAAAATTATTCCAATTATTGCTCCAGCCAGAGTTGACGCCCATTTAATTATTCCATTTTTCCAGCCAAGGAATCCAAACAATCCAATAGTGATTAAGGTAGCTGCATCAACCCAATTCATAAAATCCTCGATTATTAGCACTAAAACTATGCCACGGTCAAGGCAAATGCAACAGTAGAACTAATGAAGGTTTATGGGTAAATTAAATTACAAAAACTGGATTATCATTTGTAATGATACGTGATTCTGAGCTAATTCCTGAACGAATATATTTAGGCAAATTAAACATACCCGAATGTGCAATACCGTCGTAATAACGTAGTGGACTAGATATACGCTTTTCTATTTCACGGTCAATAACGTCTCGATCCATATCCTTTACAACTAGTGCATCCTCTCTTCCACAGGCAATAAATCCCCACATGGTACCAAAGCTAGGCACAAACACTCGATATTCTGAAGTGTGCGCAAAAACTTGCCTCATAGTCTTTGAAATCGATGTGAAAACATCCATGTAGTTTGTAGGGCTCGCTGCACCTGACTGCGCGACCATAATGCCGCCTGGCGATAAATTCGACAGAATTAATTTATAGAACTCAACGGTGTACAACAAATATGCCGGTCCTCCTTCCAGAGGATCAGGGATGTCAATGATTATCACATCGAACGGGTCAGTACGTCCCTGGAGGTACAAAAGAGCATCTTCATGAAGTAACTTCAACCGCTTATCTTCGAAAGAACCCAAGTGATGGTTAGGTAAATACTGTTTGCACAAATTGACTACTTCTGCATCGAGATCGACCATCGTCAGTTCTTCAACTGAATGATGCCTGAGAACTTCTTTGATCGTAGACCCTTCACCACCCCCAGCTACTAATACTTTCTTAGGATTCGGATGCGCAAGCATTGCGGGGTGAACAAGCGCTTCGTGGTACACCCATTCATCCGATTCGGATGATTGCGTTTTCCCGTCGAGTACCAAAATTCGTCCAAACGAGCCGGTATCAAGGATTTGGACCTTCTGGTATTTGGTAAATCCTTCGTAAATCACTTCTCGAACCCCTGAAGCCTGAATAAGTTCAGGTGTGATCTGTTCTGTATACCATATTGTTCTAGGAGAAAGCTGATCCATTAACTAAACGCCTGTGACCATGAGTCCAGAAGACCTCTTTTTACTTCCGTAATCTCAGGATCTTTAGACTCCAGTTCATCAATAATTAATTTAGCTGCCTCCGTGGGGTCAAAATTTTCCCCACAGGTAAAAATATCAACGCCCGCATAACCAAATTCTGGCCATGTATGAATGCATAGGTGTGATTCAGCAATCGCGACAACACCCGTTACTCCTTGAGGGCTAAATTGATGGAAAATTTCACCGATTACAGTGGCTCCAGTTTTTACTGCCGCCTCTAATAACACTTTCTTGAGAAACTCAAGGTCATCTAATAATTCTGGATTACAAGTGCGAAGTTCAAGTAGTACGTGACGACCAAGAGCTTTCAATCAGACAGGCCTCCATATAAATCTGTATCCTCAGGGATACACGGCGACATAAGGTCAAATTCTAGCATTCTCAGCCATATGGGAGCAACAGAAACATTCAATCTAGCTTGACCTCAAAACATTTGATGCCTAGGATAGAATTATGGAAGACTACTTGCGTCAATATGGTCTGATTTTCTTGCTAGCCGTCGTTTCGATTGTTCTGCCAGCAAGTGTTCTTCTGATATCCAAACTAAGTACCTTCATCAACGCTCGGCCATCCAGACCCAACCCTCTGAAATACTCACCCTATGAATGCGGTATGGAACCAGAACAAGGGCGTTGGCAACGATTCAACGTACGCTACTACAAATTCGCTCTACTTTTCTTGTTATTTGATGTTGAAGTCATATTTCTATTTCCTTGGGCTACTCAATCAAGCTCGCTAGGCTGGTCTGCATTCCTAGCAGTGTTATTTTTCTCTGTAATCATGATGGTAGGTTGGGCGTACGAATGGAAAAAAGGCGGAATGGAATGGGACGAATCAACTCCTGCTATTTCAAGCAAGCAAAGAATTAATTAGTTCCATCTATTTTGGACAATTCAGTTCGTAAATTTTTTTTCAGAACCTTCCCCAAGGAATTTCTAGGCAACTCGCTCATGAAAATTACCTGCTCTGGTCGTTTAAATCTAGCCAAAGACTGGCAATGATCTAATATCAAATCTTCTGTTACGTTCAAGTAACCAGATCCAGTAACTACTACCGCTACTACACGCTCACCCCAGGTTTCGTCTGGAAGTCCAATGACTGCGCAGTCCTCTATACCAGGTACTTCTTGCAATACGTGCTCAACTTCCTCGGGTGAGACCATCTCGCCGCCACGCTTAATAAAATCTTTTGCGCGACCCTCAAGATATATATATCCATCTGAATCTTGGTAGCCTAAGTCACCGGTATAAAGCCATCCGTCATGCAGCGCTTGATCCGTTTCCGCTGGTTGCTTCCAGTAACCCGTCATTAGCCGAGGGCTTTTAGCTATTATTTCACCTGAAACACCATAACTTACAAACTGCCCATTCTCATCAACAACCCGTACCTCTACATCAGGTAATGGTTTCCCAATACTGGATAGGTGTTTAATTCGTGACGCAACAATTTCATCAGGGCCTTCTAAAATATGGTCTTCGGGGGGCACCATCGTGATAGTTGACCCAGTTTCAGTTTGCCCAAATGCGTTAATAAACTGCACTTGGGGCATAAGAGGAACTGCACGCCTAATTAATGTAGGCGGCATAGATGACCCCCCATAAGTTAAAACTTTGAGCGAAGACAATTCTCTTGTAGAGAATTCTGGGTGATCAATGATTTGCTTCAACATAGTAGGCACGATTAAAGCACGTTCAATTCCATGCTGCTCCACTAATTGCATCCATTCTCCAGGCTCAAACTGTCGCTGCATTACTATTGTTCTACCCCCGTATATCCCTGCAAGGACTGCTTGAAGACCTGCTACATGGTAAAGAGGTAAAGTCAGAAGTGTTTTTTCAAACACTTCAGGATCGGGAGGTTCCATGCTAGTCAATAGAAATGATGTGAAACTAGAATGTTTAAGCATTACCGCCTTTGGATTACCTGTAGTTCCCGCAGTAAACAAAAGCACTGCGGTCTCTTCAGGTGAGTCAATCGGGAATATATATTCTTGGTGATCAGCAGAATTGATTAGTTCATCGATGTCTACCCACTGCGAGGTATGATCGTTCATGGCTGAAGTTGTTATCCTAAGGGTAGAACTAAATTCATCTCCATATTCCTCAATAAGCGGAACATACCTTGGTCCAGCAACAATCACTTTTGGTGCAGAATGTCTTAAAGGATATGCTAACTCTTCACGATGGCCTCGGAAATTTAATGGAACATAAATAGCATCCAGTTTAGAGGCTGCAAAAAATGTCAGGACGTGCGCAGGAGTATTTACGTCAACAACACAGACGCGATCACCTCGAGCCACCCCGCTCTTCGAAAGAGCATTTGCAAGGCGATTCACTTTCTCCGCAAGTTCAGAAAACGAATGCTCTTTCTCGTCAGTTATTAAAGCCGGTCTATCAGGTACTATAGCCGCAGCAATATTTAATACATCAAAAGTATGCAGGAATCTTCTCCTAGATTTGTCATTTAGAATTATCTATTTGAGCTGCTAAAATTTGTTCTAAACGTAAAGCATGATACAAAGGAAAATCGGCCCCGTGAATAACCGATTTTTTCAAATTACGCAAAACATCCGAATTGAATGCAATAATCTGACGCATCTTTTTTTCAACCTCAATCATCATAGAACCTCGGTCTGAAAATATGCCGTCTATAAGACCCATCTCAAATGCCTGGTTAGAACTGAAAGCCTCACCTGTATATAACATCCTCAATGTATTCGCTTTATTAACGAGGTTAGTTAATGATTGAGTACCACCAGCGGCAGGCATCAACCCTAAGTGCAACTCAGGCATTCTAAAAACTGTATCCTCCGTGGCATAACGGAAGTCGCATAATGCAGAAATTTCTATTCCTGTTCCAATACAATGTCCATGAATAGCCACTAGCGTTGGCTTTAAAATAAAATGTAAATCTTTCCAAATATCTCTAGCAATTTTGGAATAGCGAGCAATAGTCATTGAAGGGGCAGTCCCAAATTCAGTCAGGTCTGCACCTCCACAAAATCCATACTCCCCGGCCCCAGAAATAATTACACCTTGTACCTCGATATCATCATTTATTACTGCAAGCAGCTCGGATAATTCATCTCGCATCTGAACATTAAATGCATTAACTTTGCTTGGGCGATTTAAGGTCAGAAATGCAACGCCCTCACTTTTAGTGAATTTTATACAGCTAAATGTGCTCATTCAGATTGGAAATCCGGAGTCTCTTTGTTGAAGTAACTCCTTAGTCCTTTCTCCCTATCTTCAGTGGACTGGAGGAGGATACTTAAATCGTTTTCAAGGCGATGTGATTGCAAGAAACTTAATTCCTGCGAGTAGTTTACCGATTCTTTTGCATATCGTGCTGCTATAGGAGCAGCTTTACAAATGGATTCGACAAGCGCAGAAACATCCTCCAACGTGCCTATAGATTCCACTAATCCAATCCTAATGCTTTCTGAAACGTCAATACATTCACCTGAAAGCAATAATCTCATAGCTTGTCCCCTGCCTACTATCCGAGCCAGTCTTTGAGTGGCGCCATTTTTTGGCATTCTCCCTTGATTCACATAGCCAAGTTGAAAACTTGCATCTGCAGAAGCTATTCGTATATCAGCAGCCAAGCACAACTCTAACGATTCGTCTCTACAGTAGCCTTCTATAAAAGCGACCACGGGAATGGGAATTTCACTGAGTCTCTTGATTATGCTGTGGTCAAACTCGCAAGAATGCCAGTTGCCATGTACAACTACGACTCTGATACTGAAATCGTTTATAAGCGATTCTATAAAATCACTATCCCGGAATGATTGAAAATCATTAGGCAAAAAAAGCGACATCACATTACTAGCAAAAATATTTTTTTGAGGCTTTTGTTCAGGCATATTTTTATCCTTAAACATCTTAACCAGCATCCATCTTACCTGAAAGTAGCCACTTGACACTTGCCTTCGTGTTTCTTACCATTTCTTGTGGATTAGCAGTCGGCGCTTGAGACTGCTAACAGATTATTAAGGCGAGTGCTAAATTGCATTATGCCTTCAGATTAAGGAGGAAGGCGTGGCGCGAAAGCTACAACCACTAGGCGATCGAATCGTCGTAAAAGCAGTGGAACAGGAAAATCAGACCAAAAGTGGGATATTTATCCCTGACAGCGCGAAGGAGCGACCTCAAGAAGGTAGCGTCGTCGCTGTAGGTCCAGGGCGCGTAAATGACGATGGCTCTAGAGTAGCCATGGACGTCGCTGTTGGAGATGTGGTTATCTACTCAAAATTTGCCGGAACCGAATTTGAAGAGGATGGCGAAGAGTATTTAATCATGAAGGAAACAGACATCCTAGCCAAAGTTGGCTAAATCATTAAGTGGCCCTCTGGGCCTTATCTATTAGGAGGGAGCCATAAATGGCAAAGCAAATCCTTTTTAGCGACGAGGCAAGAAAGTCGCTCAAAGTCGGCATGGACACACTGGCAAACACAGTGAAGGTTACCTTGGGTCCAAGAGGCCGTAACGTAATATTAGACAAGAAATTTGGTCCCCCAAATGTATGTTCTGATGGGGTGACTATTGCAAAAGAAATTGAACTCTCAGACCACTATGAGAACATGGGCGCTCAGCTTCTTAAAGAAGCTGCTACAAAAACAAACGACGTAGCCGGTGACGGAACTACAACTGCTACCGTTTTAGCTCAGGCAATGATTGGTGAAGGTTTCAGGAACATTGCTGCAGGTGCAGACCCTATGGCAATTAAACGTGGTATTGAAAGAGCTGTCATTGCTGTACGTGACAGTGTTTCAGCGCAATCAAAACCGGTAGACGGGAAAGATCAAATCGCTCAGGTAGCTTCACTATCAGCTCATGATAACGAGATGGGCGAATTATTAGCGGAAGTAATGGAAAAGGTCGGAAAAGACGGAGTCATCACCGTTGAAGAGGGAAAGAGTCTAGCCTACGAAACTGAATATGTAGAGGGAATGCAAATTGACCGAGGATACATATCTCCTTACTTCCTTACAGACTCTCAGCGTATGGAAGCTGGCATTGATGATCCTTATATACTTATAACCGACAAAAAAATTACAGCAGTGAATGACGTTTTACCCGCTTTAGAAAAAATCCTCCAAGTTACAAAAAATCTTGTAATTATAGCCGAGGATGTTGAAGGAGAAGCGTTAGCAACCTTAGTTGTAAACAAGCTAAGAGGTACTCTTAATGTGTTGGCCATAAAGGCCCCAGGCTTCGGTGATCGCCGTAAAGAAATGCTTCAAGATATCGCGATTCTGACCGGTGGAACTGTACTAAGCGAAGAAGTTGGACGTAAGCTTGACTCAGCCACAGTTGAAGATTGTGGGCGAGCGCGTCGCGTAGTAGCAACAAAAGACGAAACTACTTTCGTTGAGGGTCATAGCACTGAACAAGCGATCGAAGACCGCATCTCGCAAATCAAAGCGAGGATCGAAGAAACTACTTCAGATTTTGATCGTGAAAAACTGCAAGAACGATTGGCCAAGCTCTCTGGTGGTGTTGCCATCATAAAAGTAGGTGCAGCCACCGAGGTTGAGTTAAAAGAGAAGAAAGCACGGGTAGAAGACGCATTGTCAGCAACACGTGCTGCAGTTGAAGAAGGGATTGTACCTGGAGGCGGAACTGTTCTGGTCCGAGCTGCTGAAGCAATTGAAGGACTGGGTCTTTCAGGCGATGAACTTACTGGCTCCCAGATCGTTAAGAAAGCTCTTGAAGAGCCGATTCGTACTATTGCATCGAATTCAGGGCACTCAGGGGATGTAATCGTCGCAGAGGCAAAAGAATCAGAAAATAATTGGGGATTTGATGCTGATGCAGGCGAATGGGGTGACATGTTCGAAAAAGGAATTGTTGACCCTGCCAAAGTAACCCGAGCAGCTGTAGAGAATTCTGCTAGCGTAGCAGCTATGGTGCTCACTACTGAGGCTGTACTAACAGACATTCCTGAGCCTGCCGCCGCCGCTCCAGCCATGCCTCATGGCGATCATATGGACTTCTAATCACAAGAATTCCGATAATATAAAAGAGCGCCTCTTGAGGCGCTCTTTTATATTATGCTTGAAAGTAACTGTTCAAATTCATGTTTATCAGAATGCGGACCCACTACAGATAATCTACTCATCCCGAAATCAATGTAATTTTCAGAAGCTACGCGAAGATCCTCAGTGGTTATTGACCGGAGCTTACTCTCAATTTCATCAACCGTAATGATGTCTCCTTTAAGTATCTCCTGTGCACCCAGCCAAATCATAACTGCACGAGTGTCTTCCATTCTTAAATGTAAGCGTCCGATTGAATATTCGATCGCCCGGGACAATTCACGCGCAGAAACATGTATTTTGGTTTCCCTTAGCTCACGCAATATTGCCGCTATCGTTAAATCAACTTTAGCACTATCCGAACCGCAACCAATTACTGTAGCGCCGCAATCAGAGTAATGGATTGAACTACTATGAATATCATAAGCAAGCCCTAAATTTTCACGAACCTCTAAAAACAGCCTACTCGTCATCCCTTCTCCTAAAACCGTACTCAGCATATCTAATGCATAACTATCTACATTTGTAAAAGCAACACCATTAAAAGCCAAGCAAAAATGAGTTTGTTCCGTGGGTTTTTCGTTGAGTTCAACACTTACTGTATTGCTGTAGGCCTGCTTTACAGGTTCTATCTCAAATTTTCTTGGCTGATCATAAATACTCATCCTGCTGTTTATTTCACGTAATAAGTAGTCATGTTCAACATCGCCAGCAACAGCAATTACAATATTAGAGGGCACGTATTGATTAGCATGATAATCAGTTAAGTGTGCCTTAGTAATAGAATTAACCGTTTCCCTTGTCCCCCCAACGTCTGTGCCCATTGGTTGACTTGGCCATAATGCTTGATCAATCAACAAATCTGCTAAGGCATCTGGCTGATCGTAAGTCATCGAGAGCTCTTCAAGGATTACGCTCCTCTCGCGCTCAATTTCTTCTGGCAAAAAAATAGGGTTTTGAATCATATCCATCAGTACATCTAAAGATTTCACAAAATGGTTTCCCCCAGCTTTTGTGTAAAAAATTGTTACTTCTTTGTCTGTACTCGCGTTCAAAATGCCACCGACCGATTCAATTTCCTCTGAAATCATTTGAGGTTTTGGGCGTTGGGTGGTGCCTTTGAACAACATATGTTCAATAAAATGTGAAATCCCTGCAATTTTAGGAGGTTCGTAACGAGAACCTGCGCCAATAAATATGCCTACTGAAACAGATTTTATCCCAGGGATTTTTTGTGATAATACTCTAAGACCGTTACTTAAAATTGTGCGTTCGTACAAAAATTTCACCTACCAAAGCTATTCATACTTTTGTTTAAAGGTTCCAATACTTCCTGTCCTCCTAAGTATTGAACCAAAGCATTCGGTACAACTACGCTACCATCAGGTTGCTGGAACGTTTCCAAAATAGCAATTATTACACGTGGGATGGCCAATCCAGATCCATTTAAAGTGTGTACCAATTCAGGGCGTTGGGCTTGGTCTCTACGGAATCTAATGTTCGCCCTACGCGACTGGAAATCAGTACAGTTTGAACAAGAGCTAACTTCAAGCCATTCATCCGAAGCAGGACTATAGATTTCAATATCGAAACTTTTTACTGAAGGAAAACTCAAGTCACCTGCACACAATTGTAAAAGCCTAAACGGCAAGCCAAGGCCACGAACAACATCCGACGCATGCTGTATCAGTTCTTCCAGCGCATCCATTGAAGACTCCGGTTCGACAAATTGATACATTTCCACTTTCTCGAATTGATGAACGCGCTTTAAACCACGAACTTGAGTCCCTGCAGCAGCCTTTTCTCGCCTAAAACACGGGGTGTGGGCCATATATTTAATCGGCAAATCCGCTATATTCAATATTTCGTCAGCATGTAGGCTTGTTAAAGGAACCTCCGCTGTAGGAATCAACCATAAATCTTCTTCAGCATCACGGTATAAGGCATCTGCAAATTTAGGCAAATTACTACTGTTCTCCATAGTTTTGCCGAGCACGAGAAACGGTACACTCCGCTCAAGGTACCCATGAGTCTCCCTATGCAAATCGATCATGTAGCTAACTAAGGCCCTTTGAAGACGAGCGCCTGTCTCACCTAAAACATAAAACATTCTTCCAGAAACCTTAGACCCACGCTCAAAATCAGTTATGTCCAAGGATTCCGACAATTCCCAATGTGGCTTAAGGTCAAATTCATATTTCCTTCGCTCGCCTTCTTGCCATAGCACTATGTTACTTGTGAAATCCAATCCATCAGGGACTTCTTCTGATACTAAGTTGGGGAGACGAAGCATTTGATAACGAAATGTTTCGTCACTAGCACGTAATTTCTCTTCTTGGGCCTTAAGCTCCTCACCACTTTGCCTAACTTCATCCTTGAGTTTATTAGCTTCCGCTACATTCCCACTTTTGATTAGCTCGGCAATCTTTTTACTTAATTCATTCCGGGCCGATCGGAAGTTTTCAATTTCAGAAATAATTTTCCGACGCTGGATATCAATTCCGATTAATTCATCGACAATTGAAACTTCTTCATTCCGGCGCGAGAGAGATAATTTGATGCTCTCAGGGTTTCTGCGAAGTAGCTCTGGATTAATCATTTTGATCCTCATCATTTTGACGCACTTGAGGAAACAACATCACATCACGAATAGTCTGTTGCCCAGTAAGAATCATAATGAGGCGATCAATACCTATGCCTAAGCCTCCAGTAGGGGGCATTCCATGCTCTAATGCTATAAGGAAATCTTCATCCAAACGATCAAGCTCTTCTCCCTGGTATTGCTTTCGCAAATCTTCCTGATCTACCAATCTTTGACGTTGAGTATCCGGATCATTTAACTCAGTATATGAGTTAGCTATTTCCATTCCCGCAGCAAATGCCTCAAATCTCTCTGCATATCGATCATCTTTCTTGCTAGCCTTTGCTAATGGTGACATCTCAACCGGGTAGTCTATTAAAAACGTTGGTTGTATCAATTTTGGCTCAACGTATGTTCCAACCAATTTGTCTATCAAACGACCTCTGCTCTCGGCGTAAGTTGCAGGGACGCCCATCATGTGCATTTGATCAGCTAAAGATTTTGCGTCCGGGTACAAATTTAAATCTACGCCCGCATATTGCATTAAAGATTCATGCAATGATATTCGCGGCCAAGGCCCATTTAATTCGATTTCGACATCCCCAAAAAGAACTTTGGTGGAACCAAAAACTTCCTGCGCTAAGTAGGGTATTAATTCTTCGACCATTTTCATAATGTCTTGATAGTCCGCATAAGCCTCATACGATTCAAGTAACGTAAATTCTGGGTTGTGATCAGCGTCAATCCCTTCGTTACGAAAAACTCGGCCTATCTCATACACCTTATCCATCCCCCCTACAATCAATCGCTTCAAATATAATTCAGTCGCAATCCGCAAATATAACTGTCTATCAAGAGCGTTGTGCTTCGTCACAAATGGCTGTGCCATCGCACCAGCAGGAATGGGAACCAACACAGGGGTATCCACCTCTAGATAGCCTCGTTCGTCAAAAAACGAACGTACCTTAGTAATAATATTGCTACGAGCACGCATTGCAGAATGAACATCACGATTGGACATCAAGTCCAAGTATCTTTGCCTATACCTTTGTTCAATATCACGTAATCCATGGAATTTTTCTGGAGGAGGCCGCAGTGCTTTACTTAAAAAAACAATACCTGAAAGACTGAGTGATATTTCACCTGTCTTTGTCCTTAGCAGTTTTCCTGTTACCCCGATAAAGTCTCCAAGGTCTATATCGTCAATAATTGAATATGAATCCCCAAGCAAATCACTACGTGCAAATAGTTGCAGGCGTCCTTCAGCGTCATCCAAGTCAATGAAGCTTGCCTTCCCCATTCTCCTAAGGCGAGTCACACGTCCAGCTAAGGAAATAGTTTCATTCAATTCAATGTCTGACTGTTCAGAAGCAACATATACTTCCGATGCTGTCTTTGTATTATGTGTTCTTTCAAACCGGGCTGGAAACGGGTCAATGCCTCGCTGAATCAACCGTTCTAGCTTTGCCCGGCGGCTCGCCAAGAGCTCATCACCGCGCTGGGGCATAAAAACCCTCCAAATTAAATTAACGGACCGAAACTATCTTTATGGACTGAATGCCAGACGGTGCAGGGAACTCAATTGTTTCTCCAGCCTTATGACCAATAAGCGCTTTGCCAAGAGGAGACTCGTTTGATATCCGCCCATCACCTGGAGCTGCTTCAGTGCTACCTACAATTGTATAAGTTCCTGCCCTTTTGGAACCAAGTGGCTGAACCTTCACAATTGATCCAACTTCAATAATGTCAGATTTCGCACGCGAGCGTGTATGATCAGGAATTATTATTGCGTTTTGAATCATCCCTTCAAGTTCTTGTATTCGCCTCTCAACCTGGGCATGTGCGTTTCTAGCGTCCTCAAATCCAGCGGATTCCAACTCTCCAATCTCTTTGGAATCTTGAATTCGTCCCGCAACTTCTTGACGCTTCACTCTACGCAACTGATCCAACTCTTGCTCTAGTTCTCGTAAGCCGGCAATAGTAATATACGTATCGTTCAGCGCCATGTCCCCCCTCAGAGGCTACTGAATACCTAACATCATGACTTTCCTAGGGTAAATTTTATGACACCCAAATATCAAAGTAAACGAGCACACGTACAGAGCACGCACTGAAACAGCAATAAGCGACCTTCAATGCAATTGAACTTACTTCCCCATAAATTCTAAAATGATCTTGAAGAGCTATTAATGAGCAAGGCGGAGAACTTAGTTGCGCGTAACTGGCGGTAGTGCAAGAGGATTCACTCTTATTTCTCCTAAAGCTCCTGGGGTAAGGCCTACGACCGATAGGGTTCGTAGCGCTCTATTCAATATTATGTCGCGATATTCTGTAGAGGATTCTGAAGTAGCTGATTTATTTGCAGGAACGGGGTCATTGGGAATCGAAGCTCTAAGTAGAGGAGCAGCACGAGTAGATTTTGTAGAAGCAAACCGGAGGCAAATTAATGTGATACGGGATAACCTCCAATCTACAGGATTCTCTGAACTGGGCTTCGTTTATAACGAGCGAGTCGAAACCTGCCTCGTAAAATTAAGACCTTATGACATAGTCTTGATGGATCCTCCTTACACTGAACCTTTTCCAGAGAAAATCGTTACTGAAATAGGTAATCGCCGCTTACTAAAAAACAAAGGAATCCTAGTTTGTGGGCATTCTTCAAGAACGCCAATTAATTCAACCTATGGGTTGCTTGAATGCTGGGACGATCGGCGCTATGGTGACTGTTCGCTCGCGTTTTTCAGCTATTCAAGTGAGGATTATTAATGACTACTGCAATCTACCCTGGACGCTTTGACCCTGTGACTGCAGGTCATCTGGACATCGTAAAAAGAGCTTCAAGGCTTTTTGATGAAATAATTATTGCCGTTTTTGACGCTCCTGAAAAACGAACGATGTTCTCAACCGCAGAACGAGTTTCAATGTTCCAAAACTCCATAAACGGTATTGAGAATGTTCAAGTTAAGAGCTTTAATGGACTTATTGTGGACTATGCGCGATCGCAAAATGCTAAGGCCATAGTTCGCGGCATAAGAATGAATGCCGATTTTGAATATGAATTTGAAATGGCATTAATGAATAGAAAGCTCGCTCCTGATATCGATGTTGTTTGCCTAATGACCGATATTCAATACCAATTCGTAAGAGCAAGTCTACTGAAGGAAGTTGCCAAACTTGGCGGCGATATAGAGGGACTGGCTCCACCAAATGTAATACTCGAACTAAAACGTAGAATAGAGCACGAAGCGGGCCTAATTAAGGAGTAATCATGGAAATTCTTGAATTAGTAGATAAGTTAGAAGCAATGGCAAACCAGGCAAAAAAAATACCAATGGCTGGTAGGGCGATGGTAGATGCGGAGGCCATGTTAGATTTAATTGATCAAATTAAATTATCTATGCCCCGTAATTTGCAAGATGCTCAAGAAGTTCTAGATAGAAGAGAACAAATAGTTAATCAAACAATGCTAGACGCAAGAAGGATTCGCTCTACTGCAGAAGGTGACGCACGCGCATTAGTTGATGAAAGCGAAATGGTAAAGGCGGCCAAAATAAAATGCGACGAACTCATTGAAGACGCGAAAAAAAAGGGAGACCGCCTAATTGAAGCGGCTAAAAAAGATGCGATCAATCGGCGTAGTGGAGCAAATAAATACAGCTTAGAAGCACTTCAGCAATTAGAGGAGCAGGTAAACTCTATCCTCGTTTCTATTCATGCCGGACAAAGGGCATTAGACCCAGAGGGATTCTATACAGAAAAATCATCAGAGGACGAAACCCAGTAAGATCCTTCCTCATATAGACTTACACTTCCAAGGCTGACTTTGGGTATATAAGTTTATGTAAATTTAAACTGATGGAGGCCAGATGTCTGTTTCTAGTTCACTTGCAAAACTCATAACGGAAAAACGTTTAGAAGATTTACCTTCTTGGACAATACATGAGGCAAAACGCACATTAATCAATATGGTAGGTATATCGCTTTCAGCCTCTACTTCTTCGGGAAACGACATGCTTCTATCTTGGATCGAAAAAGAAAATGCTAGCCCTAGAGCTTCCATCATAGGCAGTTCAGTTCGTACGAGTCCCTTTAATGCGGCGCTGATGAATGGGTTTTTAGCTCATCTTCAAGACTATGACGACACGCATTTCCCGACTGTTTTGCACCCTACAGCACCAGTTTGGCCAGCTGTTTTCGCTGCAAGCGAAGATCAGAATGCCACAGGCTTGCAATCTTTAGGGTCTTTTGTACTAGGCGCCGAAATAGCCTGCAGGCTTGCGATGTCCGTACACCCATGGCATTACGATATGGGATGGCATATTACGGGAACTACAGGCGTATTTGGCGCAGTAATTGGCGTAGGGAAAATATTAAATTTAGACAATACAACCCTTAATATGGCCATCGGTCAAGCAGGAACATACGCGAGCGGAATTCGGGAAGTTTTTGGCTCACATACAAAGCCGATGCATGCTGCAAAAGCAGCAAGTAACGGCTTGCAATCAGCCTATCTTGCGACCAGTGGTTTTACTGGTGCCGATGACATTATTGGAGGCAGAAGGGGTTTTTGGGAAGTACTATCTCCAAATGGCCATAATAAGGAGATCCTGCTCAATAATTTTGGAGACCATTGGGAATTGAAAAACAATGGCCTTAAACCCTACGCAAACGGCGTTGTTTCACATCCAATACAAGATGCGGTGATTTACCTCCGAAACACCCACTCTATCCAACCCGCAAATGTTTCTGCAATAAACGCTCGAGTCCATCCATTGGTACTAGAATTGATGAACAGACCCGAACCCCAGCGAGGGCTAGAAGGTAAATTTTCATTCCAACATTGTGCTGCAGCAGCTTTAGTAGATGGTGCAGGTCATGATGCTCAATTTTCAGACACAAAAATCACCGAACCACTAATTGCAAATATACGAAGTAAGGTAAATGCGCAAATTGATGATTCCTTAGGAGAAGATGAGGTCTACATCTCAATCGTGATGAATAACGGCCAAACGCTCGAGCATCATGTGAAACATGCAACAGGATCACCCGAAAATCCGATGTCTGACGCTTCCTTAGAGTCTAAATTTAGGGACCTTGCAGGAGAAGTATTGAATAGTAGTCAAGTCAACAAGCTGCTTAGTACATTATGGGAAATCGAAAAAGCTCCCGATTTACAAGAAGTTACTGAATTAATGCGTGTTCAGTAAACACTTCAGCATAAGGTTGGGTTGAGTTTTAAAATGCTCCTAGAATTAAATGTCAAAAATTTAGCAATAATTCATGAAACTAACCTTACGTTTGGACCAGGATTTAACGTAATTACTGGAGAAACTGGTGCAGGCAAATCGTTGCTTATAGACGCCCTTGAGTTTGCTTTAGGAGAAAATTCCAATCGTGATCTCCTAAGAAATCAAACTGATTCGACTAGTGTAGAAGCAGTATTTTCCATTGCAACAGCATCACAGCTTCATTATTTGGAAACTGAATTTGACATAAATTGCGAAGCAGATGGCTTACTTGTTATTTTTCGGAAATTGCACATTGAAGGGAAAATTATTTCTAAAATTAATGGGCAAACTGTTACTGTAAAAACATTAAAGGCCATAGCTAATATGCTCGTGGATATACATGGCCAAGGAAGTCACCTTTCCTTAGTGAAGACTACCCGTCAATTGCAGATAATTGACACTTACAAAGGGCTGAATGGCGAAAAAAAGTCTTTTGAAAAAGAATTGCAAAGAGCGATCAGTCTACAAAAAGAAATTAATTCCATAGCAGAACTAATTAGCCAGAATAACGAAAAAGCTGACCTCTATAAATTTCAGTTAAAAGAAATTGAGGAGTCTAATATCAAGCCTGATGAGGAGTCCCAGTTGGTGGTAGAAAGGGAGTTGTTATACCACTCAACAAAAATCATTGACGCATTAGAAAATGCTTATCTCACGCTACAAGAACAAGACAATAACATCATTGATCTTCTAGGACACGTAGTCACTCCGCTTCAGCGATCTCCAGATCCTTCGGGCTTTATCCAGCCGAAGGTAGAAGTACTCCTTAGCCTTACGGAGCAGCTTAAAGAAGTATCTCGCGAACTAAAGTCCCTTAGTGCCGGAATTGAAGCAGATGAAGCACGGTTGGATTACGTTGAAAACAGGATCGAGTTACTCAAAAACTTAAAACGAAAATATGGACAAAGTGAAGAACAGGTAAATCAATATGCGAACCAATTACGAGACCATGTTCAAGGGAATGATGATTTGCTGCAAGATCAAAAAATTCTAAATTTATCCATGAAAGAAGCTTGGCAATTAGCAGGAGAGATCGCTATTAGCCTCTCCGATGGTCGGAAAAAAGCTGCTAAGTCTCTCGAAGAAATAACCCAACTTGAACTTGCTGAAGTTGGACTGGAAAATTCTGTATTCCAAATAGAAATTAGTAACAGCCCGTCCACAACGGGCTTACCGAGTCCTAATGGTCAGCAATTTACATACAATAGCGATGGGATCGATTTCATTAATTTTCTACTTAGCCCAAATCCTGGAGAGCAGTTAAAACCTTTATCGAAGATTGCCTCTGGAGGGGAAACTTCTCGGGCAATGCTTGCCATAAACAGTGCTATCCAGAGTAACTCAACCTACTCCACTCTAATTTTTGATGAAATTGATTCTGGTATTGGCGGACGTTTGGCTGAAATTGTAGGTAAGAAATTATGGTCGTCATCAAAGCAAGCCCAAGTTTTATGCGTAACCCATTTACCTCAAATTGCAGCATTTGCAGATAGCCATTTCAAAGTGGAAAAATCAGTAATTAATGAACGAACATACGCAAGCGCCAGGGAGCTTAACAAGAAGGAAAAGATTTTAGAATTAGCAGAGATGCTAGGGAATAATGAATCAGAAACTCTAGCAAATGCAGCTGCCGAACTACTGACTAACGCAACAAGTACCAAAAATAATTAAGTCGATCTTGCATTGTCGCCATCTATGGCTGCATTCATTGCTGCAATAGCGACTTCAATTTGACCTTCATCAGGCTTGCGTGTGGTTAGTGATTGCAATGCTAGACTCGGAATAGTACCCATTCTTACAAGTACATTAGAACTATGCCTTGCATTAAATCGAATAACCTCATAGGCAATTCCGGCAATCACAGGAATCAAAACTATTCTAGATGCAATTCGCAATGGCAAATCAGGAGTACCAAGAAAAACAAAAATAATAATCGAGACAATCATTACGGTGAGCAAAAAAGCAGTCCCACAACGAGGATGAGCGGCAGGGAAAAGTCTCAAATTAGTACTATTCAAGTTCAAGGATGCCTCATGTGCATGCACTGCCATATGCTCAGCGGCATGATACCCAAATACTCGGCGAATGCTAGGCATAAACCCGATTAATCCCAAATAGGCAAAGAAAATTGCAAGCCTAAGTACTCCCTCACCTGTATTGCTTAGAACCGAACTCTCTGTGAATTTATCGATAAAACCATGAGTAAGCAAAAGAGGCAGGACAAAGAAAAGTGCAATCCCGAGGCCAAGTGAAAAGCTCAGAGTTAATGCCATGGTCCATGCAGGAATAGGCTCATCGTCGTCTTCTTCACCCACCGAAACTTGGGCAGAATACGATAAAGCTCGCATACCAACTACCAATGACTCTGACAACACCAAAATCCCTCGAATAAATGGTATTTGCCTAAACCGATTAGTGCTCCAATTTGGAACGTCGCGAACTATTGTTTTAATCACCCCATCAGGGTGCCTTGCGGCAACTGTATACACATGGCGGCCACGTATCATCACGCCTTCGATAACAGCCTGACCACCGTATATAGATTTAGCTTGTACTTCTCTATTCATTTAAGAAAAAACTACCCCTCGCTCAATAAAAGGGCAGCTGAAATCATATCACTCAAGGTTAAAGCGTCTTCTGAGACGTTCGACTCGACCCTCTGTATCAACAATTTTCTGCTCACCTGTGAAAAACGGGTGGCATGCTCCACAAATTTCTATTTTGATCTGTGGCTTTGTTGCTCCCGTAACAAAAGTATTACCGCAGGAACAAGTAACCACTGCCTCAGCGTAGTATGTAGGATGAATATCTGCTTTCATTATCTTTCCTATAAATACCTTTAGACCGCAACTACATTAGCTCGTTTTCTTAATTTAGTGGCATGGTCGAATTTAATTTCACCATCTACAAGAGCAAACAAAGTGAAATCTCGACCCATTCCAACATTGATACCAGGATATATCTTAGTACCTCTTTGGCGAGCAATTATAGTGCCCGCTTTTACCTGCTGCCCTGCAAATCTTTTGACGCCCAAACGCTTACCTTGGCTATCGCGCCCATTACGACTACTTCCGCCAGCTTTCTTATGCGCCATTGGTAGCTCTCTTTCTTCTCTTAGGGGCCTGAGGAGATTCACCTTCGGCAACAATTTGCTTAATTGAAAGCTTAGTCACGCTTTGCCGATGGCCATTCTTAACATGGTACCTAGTTTTAGGTTTGTATTTGAACACAATAACTTTATCGGCGCGGCCCTGCTGAGCAACCTCTGCGACCACTTTTGCACCTTGAACCATTGGCTGTCCAATAGATACATTCGAGTCCTTAGCAATTAGCAGCACTTGATCAAGCTCAACAGTCGAGCCTTCATCACCTTCGAGTTTCTCCACGGTAATCAAATCACCTGGCTGAACTCGGTATTGCTTTCCACCTGTTTGTATTATTGCGTATTCCATGACAACTAGAGAATTTTACGTGAGTATCTCTCGCAGAGCAAGTAGGGCACCAAATTGGCGCCCTACTTAGATGCTGCAAAGCGAGAGAAGAGTAGTTTATTACTCTGATTCGATCTCCTCTTCTGGTTCCTCTTCTGTAGGTAATTCCATCACCAGTTGAGATTGCGCGTCTTCTTCATCCTCTATAGTTACTTCCACCTCATCAGTTTCTTCGCTTTCTTCGTCTAACGATTCTGCTTGAGGCGAAGTAATTTCCTTAGTCTTTACTGGTGTCGTAGAGATTTGCTCAAAGTCTTCCCACGTACGCTCTTTAAATGCACTCATTGAAATCACCCGATCGTCTTCAGACAATTTTGTCATCACCTGAACACCTTGTGTTGCCCGACCCATTGATCTAATTTCCATTATGGGGGTGCGGAAAACCATGGCTTTTTGAGAACCTACCATAATTTCCTCTACATCAGGGCCCGTTACAACAGCAGCAGCGATTGGGCCAGTTTTGTCCGTTATTTTCATCGCGATTACCCCTTGGACATTACGCCCCGTGATTCGGAATTTCTCAACTGCAGTGCGCTTGCCATAACCCCTACTAGAAAGAATCATTAACTGCGCATCAGGGGTTGCCACATCCATGGCAATGACGTGGTCATCATCTATTAATTTGATCCCTCTCACGCCACCAGCAGTACGACCTTGTCGAATAGTAACGTCGTCAATATTGAATTGAACTCCCTTACCGTTCCTACTAACAAGAATTGCGGTCATACCATCGCTAACTAGCCTAGCTGTAAGCAAGCTATCATCTTTTTCCAGATCAAATGCAGCTATTCCGCTCCTTCGTATGTTAGCGAATTTGCTTAAATGCATTTTTTTAATTTTCCCTTTTCGCGTAGCCATGAAAATATATTGATCCGCATTAGGGTCCGAAATATTGACTACTGCTGTAACTATTTCTTCATTCGGATTGATCGTGTCAATCAAATTTTGGATGGGTGTGCCACGCGATGTCCTGGAAGAATCCTGAGATACTTCAAACACTCGTTTTCTATATATCTTCCCCTTATCCGTGAAAAATAGTAGCCAATCATGCGTATCAGCAACAATCAATTGCTGAACAGCATCTCCTTCTCGGGGCTGCTGCCCTCTAACGCCTTTACCCTTCCGGTGTTGCAGTCGATAAAGTGCAATAGGTAATCGCTTAATATACCCTCGATCACTTAACGTAAATACCACATCAGCGTGAGGAGTTAATTCTTCTCGTGACTGGTCTCGTGCCTCTTCGTCAGATATTTGCGTGCGCCTATCTTGCCCAAAATTCTTGCGGAGCTCAGAATTCTCCAATTTAATTACTGCTAATACTTTAGAAGCGCTCGATAGTAATTCCTCCAGCTCAGCAATTTTTTTCATTAAATCTTGATATTCATTCTCAATCCGCTCTCTTTCCAAAGCCGCTAATCGGCGCAGTTGCATATCGAGTATGGCTTGCGCCTGTTGGTCAGTTAGGCCAAATTTTACGGTCAAACCATTCCTGGCATTTTCTACGTCTGGAGACTGCCTTATAAGCGCAATAACATCATCCAAATTTTCTAAAGCAACTCTCAATCCTTCGAGGATATGTGCACGCTCTCTGGCTCGTGCCAAATCGTATTCGGCTCTACGCCGCACGACTGTTTTCCTAAATTCAATGAAGTGCTGAAGAGATGATTTTAGGCTCAGGATCCTTGGCTGCCCGTCAACCAAAGCGACCATGTTCACATGAAATGCACTCTGCATTTGTGTATGCTGGTATAGATTATTTAATACAACATTTGCTGCAGCATTCCTCTGTAATTCAATTACGATTCGCATTCCTTCACGATCAGATTCATCTCTGATCTCAGAAATCCCCTCAATTTTTTTATCCTTCGAAAGGAAAGCTATTTTTTCTATAAGAGCAGCTTTATTAACTTGATAGGGCAGCTCGTTGACTATAATCCTCTGGCGAGAACCGCTTTTTTCCATATCCTCAAAATAAGCCGTAGCACGAGTCATTATCCGACCGTGGCCAGTATGATAGGCTTGGGAAATACCCTCACGGCCCATAATGGTGGCTGCAGTAGGGAAATCAGGGCCCTGAACAAATTGAATCAATTCGTCTGCCGTAGCTTCAGGATTCTCAATCAGATGATCGATAGCATCACAAACCTCCCTAAGGTTATGAGGAGGTATATTTGTTGCCATTCCGACCGCTATACCTGAAGAACCATTAATCAAAAAACCAGGTATCCGCGACGGGAGCACAGTTGGTTCACGCTGTGAACCATCATAGTTATCCACAAAATCAATAGTATCTCGGTCAATGTCCTGAAGGAGTTGCTCAGCAATTGGAGCAAGCCTTGCTTCTGTATAGCGCATAGCCGCGGGAGGATCATCATCTACGGACCCAAAATTCCCCTGTCCATCAACCAAGGTATGCCGCATCGAAAAATCCTGCGCCATTCTCACCAAAGCGTCATAAACAGATGAATCACCGTGAGGATGGTATTTACCAAGGACTTCACCTACAACTGCTGCGCTTTTTTTGTAAGAAGAACCGGGGCGAAGACCCATTCCCTGCATTGCATAAAGAATACGTCGATGGACAGGCTTCAAGCCGTCTCTTACGTCTGGCAATGCTCTCGAGACGATCACGCTCATCGCATAATCCAGATAAGCACTTCTCATCTCTTCTTCAATTCGAACCGGCCTTACATTGCCCGAATTACCAGTTACCATCCTGGCTCCTTTCATCAACTGAGGATCAATACTAGCAACATCTAGTACCAGTGATCCAAAACAACTCTATATATAGCTACAATTGAGTATAACACATACCGCGCGCGCGCACGCGTAAGCAGACACTCCTAAATATCTATATTTAGGCTATGTCCATTTTTTCCATAGTCAGTATCTGAAGAAATCTACAGGCTCAATTGATTTTATAGGCCAAACAGATGTTAAATTAAACGCTTATATGCTTCCCTTATAAATGGCAACAGGAATTCTTGACCATCGCAGATGCTCAATGAGTAATGTGTCGCCCGGATCAAACAATCTATAAGTAGCTAAATCTATCGGAAATCTAACTGGCCCCAGTGTAGTTACATAAGGCTTAGGAGGAAGCGGGTTAATTCTATTCCTTCTGACTATAGGGCCTAACCTCCCAGGGACAAAACCATGCCTTGTCCAGAGTTCAAACCCTCCTAATACTGAGCGAGTGAAGAAGAGCACTGCGATCATTAAGAAAACGGATGAAATAGGGAAAGCCCCAAGCTGTAGGCCGAAAAGCTGCGAAACAACCAACAGTGCAGTTGCAGTAAACGCTAATGCTAAATTACGAGTTGCAGGTCTTATTAAATCCTTACGAACTGACGTCCACTCCAATTTAAATTGCATATTGCAATGTATACACGAAGCAGCAATCGCATCCGAACCACGTTTAAGATATAAATGTCGGCAATTACCACTGCTATCAATCTGCCCCGATCCCTTTTGGTTCATTTTCATCTTACAAAGAACCCCGTTCATAAAATTCTGCCCAATTTATTAGCCAGTCAAATAGCTTCAAAAAGCTTTTAGGTACTTCTTTTTCACGCTCAGGATGGCATTGAACTCCTATCAGCAACGGGTAATCCGGGCTCTCTAGCGCTTCAATGATACCGTCATCCGGAGAATAAGCTGATGCTAACAAAGAAGGTGCCCGTTGCGCTTCCTTCAAGCCCTGGTGGTGCAAACTATTAACACGGTATATGGCTCCAGCCCCAATAATTGCTCCAAGCCTGCTTCCAGGGGAAACATACGTGCTGTGAAGGAGAGGTTTTTGATCATCTTGATCTAGAGGGTCTCTGTGATTTGGTATGTCTTGGAGCAGCTTGCCGCCGAAAGCTACATTGATGAGCTGCATTCCTCGACATATACCGAGAACTGGAATCTCACAACTTATTGCGTACTTCAAGAGTGCCAATTCCATATCGTCACGTGCACGAAACGTTTCTTCAATTTCAATTTTGGGCTCTTCACCATAAAGTGAAGGCTCGAGATCATACCCCCCGCACAACAGTAAGCCACTAGCACTTATGAAGCTATCTTCCGCGCTGATAAAGCTCTTAGGTGTAAGAACTTTAGCTTGCCCTCCCCTTGATTGAATTGAAGCTGTGTATGGAATTGCTTCGCGTGGTCCCGTAGCGGTAACAACTATATTCGGCACTATTACAAAACACCTAATGCCTGTCCAAGGACGTGCGAAGTAGCATCCTCATCTAATAAACCTGAAAGGTAATTGATTTTTTCTGGATGCATGACATTTACTCGCGAATGCAATGTTTCCAATAAGCTCATAGTTTGATGAGTGTCAGAGGAAACAGTAACAAGAGGTACCCCTAAATCTTCTGCCCTTTGGAAAACATATTGAGATGGAGTCTCACAATTTGTCAAAATCAATAAATTCAAAGGGAAGTTGAGAGCAGACATTTGTATATCGATACGCCCTCCTCTTACAATCACTGCCTGGTTAGAGAAACGATTAAAATAATTCCCTCCCCATTCAGTAATAAGCCCCCCTATTAGTAAATGTTCAACAAGATCTTCATTTCTATCAGCATTGGCAAAGTATTTACCTTGGATATGCTCAACTATTTGAGCAACCGTAGGCGCAATGAGCACTCGCTTCTCTGGAATCACCTTGATCATACTAATTCCATCAAGACTTAATTCGGGAAGCAATCTATTATCAACATCATTAGTTGAATATTTATGGCATTTATTTACGATAAGCCCGGTAAAATGATCTCCATAAGTACGACTCCATTTTCGTACTTCTTCTCTATTTATAGATCGATCGTAACCGATCACTCCTAGTACTTTTGCATGCGTAGCATTGATAATGTCAACTTCAATTTCTGCTCTATTTTGTGGAGTTTCAGTGGAAGCTCCACCATCAATAACAATTACATCGTAAGACTGTTGCCAATCGCGCAATAATTCAATTTTTTCATCTCTTCCAGCCCCTAAAAATAATTCTGCTTCATTATTTGAAGGTAGCACACTATCTACAAAGGTTTTAATATCAGAGGCAGTTCCATCGGCTGCTGGTATCAACAAAACTTTTTTCCCTGAATTTTTCCAAGATGTGGCCAATCCTACAGCCATAGCCGTTGTCCCAGACCCAGAAGAATAACCTACGATATATGCGATGCTCATAAGTGTGCGAACCTAATAAAAATATTGAAAAAGTCTCTCAATGAACAATTACCCTACCAGAATATTAATCCCATAAATACTATATCCACATCTAACTGTATAATCTCATATCAGAATAAAGAGTGACAGGCATATGACAGATTCAATAACTGTAAATGTTCCAGCGACATCAGCTAATCTTGGCCCAGGCTTTGACTGCCTAGGCATAGCGCTTTCTTTATGGAATACCCTATCTATGAAAATCTCTGAATCTCCAGAGGTAATTATTCATGGAGAAGGTGAAGATTCACTTCCCATTGATGAAAGTAATTTAATGTATACGGCAGGTAAGCGAATACTCAAAGAAGCTGGTCAAGAAGAGAAAGAACTTTCAATTGAAGCTTGGTTAGATATCCCATTAAGCAGAGGCCTTGGTAGTAGTTCAGCAGCAATCACAGGTAGCATTTATGGAGTAAATGCCCTACTGGGCTATCCTTTAACACCCCATCAATTATTACAAATCGCAACAGAAATTGAAGGGCACCCTGATAATGTTGCACCTGCCTTAATGGGAGGAATGAGTATTGTCGTAACAGAAAATTCGCTTGTACATGCTGTCCCAGTAGAGCTTCCAGAGAACCTACAATGTGTGGCGTATATCCCTGATACTCCAATGTCCACTAGTAATGCGCGAAGTCTTCTAGAACCCCGCGTCCCAAGAGAGGATGCTATTTTCAACATAAGTAGAACCGCTTTGTTAGTTGCAGCACTTAGCCAAGGCGAATTTGAGTACTTAAAACTAGCAACACAAGATCGATTACATCAACCTCATAGGCAACAGATATTTCGGCAAATGAAAGTCATTTTAGATCACGCGATTGCCGCAGGGGCAAAAGGTGCGTTCCTATCCGGTGCAGGATCAACGATAATTGCATTCACTACTACTGAAGAGAATCGAGCCTTCACTATAGGCTATGAAATGGCAGATGCTGCAGACAAATCAGGATTAACAGGTACTTTTAAAGTACTTAGGCCGACAACACACGGGGCTAAATTAATAGAGCGTCCCACTGGATAATTAATGTCTATACTGGTTCAAAAATATGGCGGCTCATCTGTAAGTAACGCGACAAAAATAAAGAGTGTGGCGTTAAGAATTGCTGAATCAAAAAAGCAAGGGCATCAACTAGCAGTTGTTTTATCAGCCATGGGTGACTCTACTGATCAACTAATTGAACTGGCAGAGTCGATCAGTACTAACCCTGAACCACGAGAGTTGGATACATTGCTATCTACAGGAGAGCTAGTGTCATGCACCTTAATGGCAATGGCTCTAAGAGAATTAGGTATTCCGGCAATAAGCATGAGTGGCGCCCAAGCAGGGATAAAAACTGATACAGCTCACGGGAGAGCATCCATTGTAGGCCTTGATGCAAATCGAATCATCAGCATCCTTAATTCAGGTACTGTGGCAATCGTCGCTGGTTTCCAAGGCGTTAGCGAAGACATGGATATTACGACCCTCGGAAGAGGAGGGTCTGATACAACAGCAGTTGCTCTTGCCGCGGCCATAGGTGCTGAAAGGTGCGAAGTCTTTACTGATGTAGATGGTATATACACCGCTGACCCGAGAGTAGTACCAAATGCAAAAAAAATTAAGGAAATTGGATACGAGGAAATGCTTGAACTTGCAAGCTACGGAGCAAAAATGCACCCCCGCTCTATAGAGCTTGGAGCATGGTACAAAGTTCCGATACTGGTCGCGGCCAGTTATGAATCTATCCCAGGTACAATGATTCATTCAGTCGATACAAAGGATAATTTTATGGAAATCGCTAACAAAGTGA
This sequence comes from Dehalococcoidia bacterium, assembly GCA_022449765.1. NCBI lineage: Bacteria > Bacillati > Chloroflexota > Dehalococcoidia > Dehalococcoidia bacterium. The sequence goes on from JAKUPZ010000008.1 coordinate 61,807, forward strand.
GCGGGGTAACCTATCAGAAAGGCATCGCACGAATTACAGTCAGAGGAATTCCTGATAGACCAGGTATCGCAGCTTCTGTTTTTGCGCCACTTTCTGAGGCTAATATTAGTGTTGATACTATCGTCCAAAATGCAAGTGCTGAAAACCTCACTGACTTATCATTTACTGTCGACGGAAAAGATCTTGAAATGGCTTTTCGTGTAACTTCCGGAATCGCTTCGTCAATCAATGCAACAGAATGTACAACGAGCGATCAATTAGGGCAGGTAAGTATCGTTGGAACCGGCATGCAAAATGCACCAGGGGTTGCTTCTCTAATGTTTTCGACTCTTTCTGAAGCAAATGTAAACATTGAAATGATCACAACGTCACAAATCCGTATAACCTGCATCGTTAATGAAGCTCAAATTGACGATGCGACTCGTGTGCTTCATCACGCTTTTGGCTTAGATTCATAATAAAATAGCACCTTCAAGTAAGCACAAGTGCGTGTAAGTAATTCACGAGTGCAGTACAGTTCTTACTATTGCTGTTCTGTACTTGAACGTACTGACATTTATATAACGCTATCCTCAAAATTTATATCAATAGAAATGCAAAAAAATTGCTTTGTAATTAGATAAAATCTCATTGACGCTATTTGATTATCTAACGACCCTACACCCTGCTATGTCAGATTAGGGTGATTAATGATGTCTACAGTCGAAGAAATATTGCTGCGAACCAAAGTAATTGCAGTTGTAGGACTATCAAATGATCCTACGCGCTCCTCCTACGGAGTAGCACAATATCTTCAAAGAAATGGATATCGCATAATTCCTATTAACCCTAAATTAACTGAGCCAGTGCTTGGAGAAAAACCTTACGGAAGACTTGAAGAATTAACTGAACATGTAGACCTTGTTGATATCTTCCGAAGGTCTATCGACGTACCGCCTGTGATTGACTCAGCTATAGCAATCGGCGCGTCTGCAGTTTGGATGCAATTAGGAATAGTTCACAACGAAGCTGCAAAAAAAGCAGCCGATTATGGATTAGATGTTGTTATGGATAAATGTACTGCGATAGAACACCGATTTTTAAATATCAAACCCACAACAAATAGTTAAGGCTTAAGTAAGGAGAGGCAAATGGTTTTTCGAGAAACAGACGAATCAAGAATCATAAAGGAAAAAACTAGAGTGGCCGTAAGCCTTGCCATGGAAGGAAATTGGTCAGAAGCAGTGGCAATCAATCGGGAAATCTTAAATTCTTTGCCTGATAACGTTGAATCACTAAATCGGCTAGGGAAAGCACTTATTGAACTCAATCAATTCGATGAAGCTCTCGAAGCATTTACTAAGGTTTTAAGCATAAATCCTGGGAACACCATAGCTGCAAAAAATATAAATCGATTAAATTGGGCGAACGCTAATAAATCTGATATTACTCCTTCAACTAACACTTCTGTAAGGAGTCTCTCTGCTAAATTTTTCATAGGACAAAGTGGAAAATCCGTTGAAGTTACTTTAAGTGAAAGCTCCGTAAATTGTGACCCTTCACCTGGTACTCCAATTACGCTCGCAATTGAGGGAAATACAATTGTAGCCTTGGACCAAAGTAATAATCGATTGGGATATGTACCTTCAAAATTATCTCGCAGATTAATATGTCTTATGGATGGCGGGAATAAATATGATGGTGCCATTTCAGGGCGTTCTGAAGGAGCACTACGCGCAATATTAAGAGAATGCTACCAAGATCCTAACCAACGCTCCAAAATTTCATTCCCTCCAACTGCCTCATGGGATTTAATTTCAATCGAAGAACCTGTTCAAATTGAACAAGATTCTGAAATTATTAACCATCTACAAAATGTGGACGAGGTTTTTGAAACTGATCAAGATTCCAATCAATTGGTTTTAGTTGGAGCGAGTATTCAGTTAGAAGACAACCCCGACGATGATTTATTGATAGAGGATTTGGAAGAAGAAATCGCGAATTAACCATTAAGTGATTCTGCAAGAAGTTCTAGTAAATCTTTTGCAGATTTCTCTGAAGTCAAACCCTTAGACCCAATACCCTCTTCCATCATCTGAAGGCAAAAAGGGCAAGAAACGCCTACGGCATCCGCAGAGGTTTCTATAAAATGGTCAGTCCTAATGTGATTAACTTTAGTGCCTGCCTCTTCCATCCACATGCGACCACCACCCGCACCGCAGCAAAATCCTCGTTCACGACACCTATCTTCCCCCATTTCAATCAGTTGAAGTCCCGGGATAGAGTCCACGATTTCTCTCGGGGGATCATAAATATCATTATGTCTACCCAAATAGCATGAATCGTGATACGCAACTGACATAGGTATTGCCTTCCGAGGTTTAATTTTGTTATCTCTAAGTAACTCTGCTACATATTCCGTGTAATGAACAACTTCAAAAATCCCTCCGAACTGAGGGTATTCATTTTTAATGGTATTAAAGCAATGCGGGCAAAGAGTTAAAATTTTTCTCACGCCATAATTATTCAGAATCTCAATATTCTGCTCAGCCATAATCTGGTAAAGGTATTCATTCCCTAACCTTCTAGCTGGGTCGCCCGTACAATTTTCTTCCATGCCTAAAACTCTATATTTAATATCTGCCAGCTTAAGTACGGACGCCATTGCCTTTGCAACCTGCTGGCCTCTGCCATCTAAAGCTGATGTACACCCAATCCATAAAAGGATTTCATGCTCAGGGTCTTCTGCCATCGTTACAGAGCCTGTTCCCTCCATCCAATCAATTCTTGTAGATTGCGTCCCTCTCCATGGATGACCTCTTTGCTCCATCGAATTCAGCGCGTCCATTGCAGTTTGAGGAACAGAAGCTTCCTCCATAGTTAGGTACCGTCGCATATCAATAATTGTATCAATATGCTCTATCGAAACAGGACAAGCTTCCATACATGCCCGGCAACTGGTACATGACCACAACACTTCGGGGCTAATAAAACCACCAATCAAATTAACATCTGGTGGGGGAGCATCCTTACCATCGCGAATCAATAGAGGAGCCCTCTCAACCATGTAAGACTTAGCATCTTGGATGAGCGCTCGAGGAGAAAGAGGTTTTCCGCTGCGCCACGCAGGGCATTGATCTTGGCAGCGGCCACAATTAGTACATGAATCAAAATCTAGTAGTTGCTTTGAGGTTAAATCTGTAATATCGCGAGCACCAAAAACTTCGATAGTATCCATATTTAATATAGGCCTTAGTGCTCCTTTCGGGCGTACAACAGACGACCTAAGAAGTAAATTCATTGGACTAACAAAAATATGCATCAGAGGACCAAAGCGCCACGCTGCATACACAAAAGTAAGGGTCATCAATGCCGCATGCCCCCACCATAAAATAAAGTGCGAAGATTCCATTGCCTGCACAGAAAATCCAAACCCACGAATACCTAAGGCAATAACATACGAAAAAGGAGACCAATATGAAGATTCTACTGAGTACAACTCACTTGAGGGCTCTAACTCAGTTGCGGCCATCCTAAACGATTGAAGTACAAACCCAGACATAGCTTGTCCAAATAGCAATATCAGTAGAACCGAATTTTCGAGCATTGTATTTAGTCTGTCAGGGCGTATCACATAACGTCTATATGCGGCCATTCCAATACCCGCAATAAGCATAAGGCCTGCGATATCCCATATTAATTCGAGTTGAAGGCTTATTTCTCTAGTAGGAAGATGCCATCCCAAGTATTTCTCAGTATTGAATTCAAACGCATCGATGGTAGTGGCAACAAATAATAATAAAAGCCCCCAAACAATCAGAAAATGCATTAATCCGGGATATGTTTCATGCTTAACAAATTTCCTATGTCCTGCAGAATCAATAAGTAGAGTACGTAGGCCTACCTTTATACGTATTTTCCATGAACCCACATCCGGATTCGGGCGGCCTAGTTGCCAATATTTGGAACGATTCCAGAGTGCCCACGCAATGGCCATCACTGAAATAAGCGCAGTGAAATAAACAAGAGCCCCTAAAGGGTATCCAATATTCCAAAAATCAAGACGGCCATTCAATTCTGGTGGCAAAATTTACCTCAATAAGCCCAATTTCCATTGGATCAACTATTGAATCATAAGGCTATGCGTTTAACTTGTTAACCAATTTATATGACCGAATAAACCGTTGAGATGAGTTTTACCTTTAAATACCTCATACTCATACTTTGATATTGAAAGTACCGTATCTGAACCATGGCCGGGCATTACTAAAGTCTCGTCGTCAAAAGTAAATAATTTCTTCTCAATGCTCTCAACAATTTGAGTGAACTTCTCAGAACTTTCCGTTCTCCCTGGACCACCGGGAAATAAAGTATCTCCTGAGATCAAGGTACCTGGAATATAGAGGCAAACCGCTCCAGGGGTATGACCAGGAGTATGGACTGCATGAATTTTAATATTCCCGATATTAAATTTATCTTTGTCTGAAATAATCATTTCCGGTTTCCCCGGAAATCGACTTATATCAGATTCATGAACTGCAACGGGGATATCTGTAATTTGCCTTAATAGCCCATACCCTGCTACATGATCAGGATGAGTATGAGTAATTATTAAACCTTTTATGCTAAAGCTGCTAGCCTCGGTCAAAAGACTCTCAATTCCTTCAGGGGCATCAACCAAATAAGCCTCTTTGGTTTTAGGATCCGCAATTACATACCCATTATTGTCATACGGCCCCATTCCAGAAACCTTAAAAATCAAATGCTTCCCTTCGTATATCAATGCCATTTAGATGTCCTCATTACTTCGTTGAATCCCTGAAATGCGGAAGGACTTCAGATGCAGCCAAACTAATTGCATCCTTTACAATTTGTTTAGGAGTACCAGGCCACCCGAATCGCAAGGATGCATGAGTCACGCCTATTTCGTCGAATTTCTTTAAATCGCTTATTACATCTTCAGGGCTTCCTATGATAAATCTCCCTTCGGTAAGTTCTTCAAAAGGCTTTGTAAAATCTTCTTCGCCGGGAAGGGCTTTGTCTTGGCCCCATTGTGCATATGTTGCATATTTCCCCTCAAGGTAGGGACGAGCTGTCGCAATGGCCTTTTGACGAGTATCAGCAACAAATGTTTCTCGTGACATGGGAATGATACTGGGGTCTCCATACCCGTTGGATTTGCGAACGTCACGGTAAATTTGCAGTTGCCTTGAAAGTGTTTCATAAGGAGCGTGAGGATTTAAGTACCAGACATAACCCATGCGAGCAATCCGCTTGACCATCCCGTCTCCATTTGCAGCAATCCAAATTCTAGGATGAGGCTTTTGAATAGGTTTAACTCCTATATACGCGTTCTCTAAAGTAGTAAATCTACCCTGAAAATTCACTTCGTCCCCAGACCAAAGTTTTTGGGCAATCTCTAAGTTTTCAAACATCCGAGAGATCCGATCTTCCCGTTCGACTCCAAATGCCTGGTACTCTTGGTCCCTATACCCTAGTGCAGCGTTAATTATTACTTTGCCATTAGTAAGAACATCCAAGGTTGCTATATCTTCTGCCATTTGGACAGGGTTCTGAAGGGGCACAAGTACCGTGGACAAAAGATCCATTTGGTCAGTTTCTGCGCTTAAGCGAGCCATCGAAATCAGAGGCTGCAGCATTTGGTAGGGGTATGAGAGGTAATGCTGCCCTGCATATATGTAATCAAAACCTAATTCTCGTCCGAATCGAACAAGATCAAGAACATCCGCAAATCGCTGAACCATATCTCCTGATCCCTCATGTTGCAAAAGACCAGAAAGTGAGAGACCTATTTTCATGCGCTCCTATCCTAAAAATAATGAGGCTGCAGCTACCAGCATCACTAGTTCAACAATATATACAAAAACTTTATCCGATAATCGATTTACCAAAAGTCCTCCAACATAAGCACCAAATACCATAATCAATCCTAGTACTACTGCAATTGCTATTCCATCGAGATCTAGTAAAGAGTAGTTCCCGTAAACTCCTATCTTCACAAAGTTTACGCCCGTCATACCAGATGCCATCGTACCTACGAATGCTCCTCGCCTAAGACCATAGGATAGGAAAAAAGACGCACCAAATGGTCCAGCTCCTCCAAAAATTGCAGAAAGAAAACCCTGCCCCATCCCAACTGCAGCAAACCAACGCGGCTTCATAGATATCTGTCTTACAAGAGGCGTATGCCTATACAGAACTATTGCAACAAGAAAAACAGCTAGACCTTTTTGCAAATATTCTGCAGGGAGATTAGCAAACAGCATCGCACCTACGGTGCCAGCCGGTACCGCACCTAGCAAAAACCACCCCACAACTTGCTTATCAATCAAGGACCTATTTACCCATACCCTTGACCATGTCTGCATGGTCACCGCTATTGTCGTTATGGGGACAGCCTCACGAATACCAACCGTAAATGCCAACACAGGAATCATGATTATTGCAGATCCTAAACCTGCAAGGCCTCCTATAAGCGCAGCAACGAACGCGGTACTAGCTAGAAGAAGAGCAACAAGTGGATCCATTAGCACAACTTTCGATTATTGATTAGGTAATTGCTAACCCAACGTATAGTCTAAAGATTTTCGAGAATTTTCTCTGTCATATGCTGCGTAGTTGAAAATTCCGCTCCTGCGCCGACCAAATCAGCTGTGCGAAATCCATCATTCAAAGTTTTCTCAACCGCGTTATTCACTGCGGATGCTTCCTCAAGTAAACCAAACGAGTACTGCAACATGAAAGCCGTGCTTAATATCGAACCTACTGGATTCGCCTTCTGCTGACCCGCAATATCTGGTGCACTACCGTGACTTGGCTCATACAAACCCCTCACACGTTTAGCCTTGCCCTTCGAATCCGAACCAGGAAGACCAGCTAAGCTCGCAGACGGAAGCATTCCTAGAGAAGCAGAAAGGACAGCAGCCTCATCCGAAATAATATCCCCGAACATATTTTCCATTACCATTACATCAAATGAAGTTGGCCGGGTAATCAGGAGCATTGCACAAGAATCTACTAATTGATGCTCTAATTCTACATCTGGATAATCTTTTGATACCTCTATTGCTATATCTCTCCATAACCTCGAAGACTGCAGTACATTGGCTTTATCCACAGACGTGAGCTTTTTACGACGGGACCGAGCAAGCTCAAAGCCCACACGTACTATCCTTTCGATCTCTTTTTCAGCATATAAAAGCGTATCCACACCTTTACGACCAGATTTATTTTGCCATCGCCGTTTCGGTTTTGCGTAGTACAAACCACCTGTAAGTTCACGCAAAATAACCATGTCAGCACCACGGACTCGATCATTTTTTAAAGGGCTCGCGTCCTCCATACCTGGAAATACTTTTACTGGACGTATGTTTGCATACAGCCCAAGTGCCTTACGCAATCCTAAAATAGCCGCTTCAGGCCTTACTTGTTCGTCATCCCATTTTGGCCCACCAACTGCACCAAATAAAACAGCGTCCGATTTCTTAGCTATTCCTATGGTTTCCTCACGTAATGGCGTACCATGCGCATCAATACTGCAGCCCCCAACAAGATCGCTTTCAAATCGGAAATTATGCTTCCACCGTTCACCCACTGCATCGAGGATTTGCTGTGAGGCATGCGTAACCTCAGGACCAATTCCATCTCCAGGGAGAACTGCTATGTTAAATGTCGCCATCCAAACCTCTATCCTGGGAAATTAACGGTATTCCCCTTCAAACTTGGTTATATCTTCGCTGTACTGCAAAGTCAGCCCTATATCGTCCAACCCCTGCAGTAAAGTCCCTTTCCTAAAACTATCAATTTCAAATTTAGCAATAAATCCATGAGAATCTCTTACTTCCTGAGTGTTTAAATCAACAGTTATCTCATAGCCATCCAATTCCTGCGCTCGCGATATTAAAGTGTCAACTTCCCCAGAAGATAATTGAACAGGCAGTAAACCAATTTGGTAACAATTATTCTTGAAAATATCACCAAAACTTGGGGTAATTACAGCCTTAAACCCGTACTGCTGAAGAGCCCAAGGTGCATGCTCACGTGAAGAACCAATCCCAAATTGAGGACCACTAACCAGTACCGAACTTCCTTGGTATTTTTCTTGGTTCAGAACAAAAGCATCATTTGGGCTACCGTCTTCGTTATAACGAAGCTCAAAAAATAATAATTCACCAAAACCTACCCGGTCGATTTTTTTTAAAAACCGCGCAGGTATGATTTGGTCAGTGTCTACATTGGACATGTCATAGGGGACAACTTTACCCGTGTGTTCTATAAATGCATCCATAGCTTTATTCCCACTCCCTGATATCCACAAAGTGTCCTGCAATCGCTGCAGCTGCGGCCATGGCAGGACTCACCAAATGAGTACGCCCGCCTGGTCCCTGCCTTCCTTCAAAATTACGGTTTGAGGTAGAAGCACTCCTCTCACCAGGAGTCAAACGATCCGGATTCATTGCAAGGCACATCGAACACCCTGCTTCTCTCCATTCAAATCCTGCTTCCATGAAAATCTTATCTAGCCCTTCAGCCTCAGCCTGTTGCTTAACAACCCAAGAGCCTGGAACCACCATCGCTCGCACTAATTCCGATTTCTTTTTCCCTTTAGCTACTGAAGCTGCTGCACGCATATCTTCAATTCTAGAGTTCGTACACGAACCAATGAATACTGTATCAACCTTGATATCTTGTATCCGTTCACCACCTTGAAGACCCATGTATTCCAGAGCTTTTTCTACCGCGGCTTGTTCCTGTGAAGAATTATAATCTTCAGGAGATGGCACTCTCTCGCCAACTGGTAAAACCTGTCCAGGGTTTGTGCCCCAAGTCACCTGAGGCTGGATTTCAGACCCCTCAAGTTCAACAACCGTATCAAAAACTGCACCTTCATCAGTACAAAGTGAAGACCAGAATGCAACAGAAGAATCCCAATCTGCATCATTTGGGGAATATTCCCGTCCCTTTAGGTAATCAAATGTGATCTGATCGGGAGCAACCATGCCAGTTCTAGCACCTGCTTCAATGGACATATTGCAAACAGTCATTCTTCCTTCCATCGACATATTCCGGAAAACATCACCCGTGTATTCGATAGCATGACCAATTCCACCCGAAGTACCGAGCTTCCCAATAATCGCCAATATGACGTCCTTAGGAGTAATTCCAGGAGCTAATTCACCGTTTACTCGAACTTCCATCGTCTTTGGTTTTGATTGCCAAATGCATTGAGTTGCAAGAACATGCTCGACTTCCGATGTCCCTATTCCAAATGCTATTGCGCCTACGGCACCATGTGTAGCCGTATGGCTATCACCGCAAACTATAATCATTCCAGGTTGAGTTCTGCCTTGTTCAGGCCCGATCACATGAACGATACCCTGCTTTTCACTAAACATGTCGAAATATTCAAGCCCAAACTCATCTGCATTCCGTTGCATTGCTTCTAGTTGGGCTTTGGAGACTTCATCCGTCAAAGGCTTGTCACGATCATTTGTAGGTACATTATGATCAGCTACAGCAACTGTCCTATCCAGCCTTCTGACAGCCCTCCCGTTCATTCTTAAGCCATCAAATGCTTGTGGTGAAGTAACTTCATGAACCAGATGAAGATCAACGTATAAGAGTGAAGGCTTGTCAGGCTCTTCTCGTACTACATGCAAATCCCAAATTTTCTCAAACATTGTCTTAGTGACCATGATGCCTCCCAACTTGATCCAAGATACCAATCATGTCACAGCGCTCCTTAGGGAGCGCTGTGACATTCCAATATTCTATAAAATTTTTAACCCCAGCACATTCCTATTCTATACCGCCCCAGCTGCTTCTGGAGCACGAGAAGTATCGCCCATAGCAAGTAGTCTATTCAAGGCATTCATGTATGCACGCGCAGATGCAACAATAATATCTGTATCTGCACCTCTCCCAATGTAGGGACGGCCATCTTGCTCAATTCTGATGCTCACTTCTCCTACAGCATCAATCCCTTCAGTAACGGAATTAACACTAAATTCGGTGAGTTCGTTCTCCACCCCTACAATGCGGTTAATAGTCCTGTACACGGCATCTACCGGCCCAGTACCTGTAGCCGCATCAACCTTTGCTTCCCCATTTTGGTCTATTAGCTCAACAGTCGCAGTGGCAATTTCATTATTCCCGCAAGTAACTTGAACATGACCTAAGGTATATGTCTCGACAACTGAAGTTCTCTCACTCCCCATAAGTGCAATAAGATCTCTGTCAGTTACTTCCCTCTTCTTGTCAGCCAGATCTTTAAAAGCTTCATGCACTTTGTTTAGTTCGGCTTCAGTAAGCGTATAGCCAAGTTCTTCTAAACGAGACCGTAACCCGTGACGACCACTTAATTTACCTAATACAAGCTCGCTCCGAGGTACACCAACGTCCAAGGGGTTAATGATCTCATAGGTGGAACGCTCCTTTAGCACCCCATCTTGATGAATACCTGAGGCATGCCGAAACGCGTTCCTTCCTATAACTGCTTTGTTAGGCTGAACGGGGAATCCACTTACTTGGCTTACCAATCTACTTGTGGTGTATAGCTGTTCGGTTTCAACCTCTGAATCTACGCCAAAATAATCAGGCCTAGTACGCAAAGCCATAATAACTTCTTCAATTGCAGTATTGCCTGCACGCTCGCCGATCCCATTTATACAACCTTCGACTTGACGGGCCCCTGCCTTAACAGCAGCTAAGCTATTTGCAACTGACATTCCTAAATCATCATGGCAATGAACTGAAAGTCGCACTTCGTTACCTAATTCAGGTACCTGATCTCGTAAAAATGTGATTAGTGAAGCAAATTCCTCAGGAATCGCATAGCCTACTGTGTCTGGGATATTTACAGTGGTGGCGCCAGCTTCAACTGCTGCTTTAACCATATGAGCAAGAAATTCTCTGTCCGTTCTACTGGAATCCATTGGGGAAAATTCCACGTCATCAGTATGCTTCCGTGCTCTTGCAACTGCTTTTGCTGCCATCTCAACAACTTCTTCACGATTCTTTCTCAATTGATGCTGAATATGCTGATCTGATGAGGATATGAATACATGGATTCTGGATCGAGCGGCATCTCTCAACGCTTCACCTGCACGATCGACAGCAGCCTCGTTTGCATGAGCCAATGCCGCTATCACAGGGCCTCGAACTTCTCGCGAAATCCGTTGTACAGCCTCAAAATCACCTGGTGAACTTATAGGAAAGCCAGCCTCAATAACATCTACCTTCAACCTTTCAAGTTGCTTGGCAATCTCAACTTTTTCTTCCACAGTCATTGCAGCACCTGCCGACTGTTCGCCATCTCTAAGTGTTGTATCAAATATTAAAACTCGATCTTCCATTGGACTCCTCCAAGATTGTTATGGATTAGTACCCATAACTGCCCCTATTTCTTCCCCAGAAAAGACATCATTCCTCGTAACTGTGCCCCAACATCTTCAATTTCATGAGTTTCAGCTGCCTGGCGCATTGCCTGGAATCGTGGCTGCCCTTCATGGTTTTCTGCAATCCATTCCTTCGCAAAAGTACCGTCTTGAATCTCATTAAGTACTTGCTTCATAGCTACCCGCGCATGCTCATCAACAACTCGGGGACCTCGGCTATAATCTCCATACTCTGCAGTTTCACTAACCGAATAACGCATGTACTTCATCCCGCCTTCGTAAAGCAAATCAACAATGAGCTTCAATTCATGCATCACTTCAAAATAAGCAATTTCTGGTTGATATCCAGCCTCTACCAAAACTTCAAATGCATTTGTTACCAAGCTGGTTACCCCTCCACACAGAACTGTTTGTTCTCCAAATAAGTCAGTTTCGGTTTCTTCCTTAAACGTAGTTTCAACGATTCCTGCTCGCATAGAACCAATCCCTGCTCCGTAAGAAAGAGCATTATCTAGCGCATTCCCTGAAGCATCTTGGTGAATAGCAACTAATGAAGGTACGCCTTGTCCATCAACAAAAACTTCACGGACACGGTGCCCTGGAGCTTTGGGAGCAATCATCGATACATCTACGTTTTCCGGTGGTGTAATCTCACCAAAATGAATATTAAATCCATGCGCAAACATTAATGTTTTTGTACTGTCTAAATTAGGTTCAATCGAGTCTTTATAAACTGAACCTTGGACCGTGTCAGGCACAAGCACCATAATCACATCAGACGCTTTAGTTACTTCCGCCGGCGAGCTCACTTTCAGGCCTTCAGCCTCAGCCTTAGCACGGCTAGCGCTACCCTCGTGAAGCCCTACCATCACATCTACTCCACTGTCTCTCAAATTAAGAGCATGGGCGTGCCCTTGACTCCCGTAACCAATGATCCCAACTTTCTTATTCGTAATCAAACTAGGGTCTGCGTCTTTTTCGTAATAAATCTTTGCCATTTTTACATTCTCCCCATCAATAAATCTTTTTCTAATTCAAGGCACAACATCAGCATCAGGAGCACTATGATCAACCATATTAGAAGTTTTCTTAAGCCCCGTAGTGGCTGCACCTCTTGTCATCGCAATTCTTCCTGTTCGCATAGTTTCACGTACACCAAAAGGCTTCAGTGAATTAAGAAGTAAATCGACTTTACCATCATCTCCAGTAACTTCAATAATCAAAGAATCTTTATCAATATCTACGATATTAGCCCTATACGATTCGGCTATTTTAATAATTTCCGCACTGTTACTGCTATCCGATTTAACTTTAATAAACGCTAACTCGCGAACAATTATGCTATCTTCTGAAAGGTCACTAACGCGTATAACGTCAATAAGTTTGTATAGTTGCTTTGTTACTTGCTCAACCACCCATTCATCGCCCTCTACTACAAAGGTCATCCTTGAGAGTCCTTCCGACTCACTACGGCCTACCGACAGATTAGAAATATTAAAACCTCGACGTGAAAATAAGCCTGCAACACGTGCAAGAACACCAGGTTTATCCGCAACCAAAGCTGAAATAGTATGCCTTTGTGTATTTCCTGATAAATCCATCATATTATTGCTCACCCTTTACAGATGAAAGATCTATCATTTCTAAAACACTCTCCCCAGCAGGCACATGAGGATAAACATTTTCCTCAGCATTCACATGAAAATCGAGAATTGCAGGGCCTTCAAATGACATAGCTTCTCGTAAAGCGGGGATTACCTCTGACTGATTTTCAATTTTTTTAGCCCAAATACCATACGCTTCAGCCAATTTAACGAAATTAGGATTACCTGAGTAACTGGAAGCCACTCGGAGCCCTCCATAAAAAAGGTCCTGTAATTGCCTCACTAGTCCCAAATTATTGTTGTTTAGGATCGCAAATTTTACGGAAATATTATTCTCAACAATTGTCGCTAGTTCAGACATCGTCATTTGGAATCCACCGTCTCCCGCGATACTCCAGACTTGACGATCAGGCTTAGCCAAGGCGGCCCCCATAGCACCGGGAACTTCGAATCCCATAGTGCCTAGACCTCCGGAAGTTATCCACGAATTGGGCTGGTTGAACGCATAATGCTGAGCAGCCCACATTTGATGCTGGCCAACCCCAGTGACAACAATAGCGTCTCCTGAGGTTATGTCGCTAAGTGCCTTGATCACATATTGAGGCGAAAGATAGTCCGAATTAATGCTAAGTGGGTGCTCAGCTTTCAGGGTTTCAATTTCATCCAGCCATAAACTGTTTGACTTGGCCTCGATCTCACTAGCCAAGGCGTCCATAATTATTTTTGCATCACCTAAGAGAGGAACAGTAACCCTAACATTCTTGCCTATTTCTGCAGGGTCTATATCAATATGGATCACTTTCGCGTTCGGAGCAAAAGTACTAATCCTTCCAGTAACCCGATCATCAAACCGCATACCCACGCCTATAACAAGATCTGCTCGTTCAATCGCCCAGTTATTGTATGCAGGGCCATGCATCCCAGGCATTCCCATATTTAACGGGTGATCGCTATGCAGCGCTCCAATACCTAACAGTGTACTAATCACAGGGATTTGGGCTTTTTCAGCTACTAGCTTTACCTCAGTAAACGCACCAGAAATAGAGGCCCCATGGCCTACTAACAGCAAAGGCCTCTCCGCGTCTTTAATTAGCCTTGCGGCACGCTTGATCATCTGTGCATTGACATTTGTACTGATCTTAAATGAACGTAAATTAACAGTTTCTGGGTAATGAAAAATACCTTCGTCGGTTAATACGTCACGAGGAACATCTATCAAAACTGGTCCAGGCCTGCCAGAACGAGCTACATGGAAAGCCTCTTTCATAACATTAGGAATATCATTGACGTGCATGACTAAATAATTATGTTTGGTCACCGGCACCGTAATTCCGGTCGTATCAGTTTCTTGAAAAGCATCACGTCCAATTGCAGCTCTAGGTACTTGACCAGTAATTGCAACCATTGGCACTGAGTCCATCATTGCCGTAGCTAAAGGCGTAACCAAATTGGTGGCGCCTGGCCCAGAAGTAGCTACAGCCACACCAACTTTGCCCGACACGCGCGCATATGCATCGGCAGCGTGACCTGCGTTCTGCTCGTGCCGAACAAGAATATGCCGTAATTGTGGGTATTCTGGAAGAGTTTGGTAAAAAGGAAGTATTGCCCCGCCAGGCAAACCAAACATAAGGTCTACATTCTCATGAATGAGACTTTCACAAATCATTTGTGCACCAGTTAACTGCAAATCAGATACCCCTTAACCCTAAAACCGCGGAAATAAAAAAACCGCCCCTCACGAAGGGACGGATATTGAACCGCGGTACCACCCAACTTCCTCGCATTATTCTACGAGGCAGCTTATACGCGATATCGGTGCGCCCGCCAACTCTAGTACATTTTTCAAGTTGGCCACTCAGGGACGAGTTCAGAAGGCCACGTCATCAAGCTCACACCAAACCTTGACTCGCTTTGACGTACTACTTCCTACTACTTCCCTTCACAGTGGATTTAATATGAAAGCCCCGATAGGATAACATCAAAGAAGCAGTTTGTCAAACTAATAATTACCCCTTCCAGTAGGTATTGGCCTTGTTAAAAGGGTGTTTTAAAATTAGTTTGGATACTCAAAATCTCGCAATCAAGAGTGAAAATGCTAACTCGACTACAAAACAGTTTAGACAAAATCTTACTTGAAAAACGAACTGGCTTGATACCTTACGTAACAATAGGCTTTCCACGGCTAGAAGACACCCTTCAAATCGTTAAGTCTATCGAAGAAGCTGGAGCAGATGCCGTAGAGCTTGGAGTCCCTTACTGTGATCCTGTAGCAGATGGCCCTACTATCCAAGCCTCAAGCTATAAAGCATTAAGCCAAGGTATAACCACGACAGCATGCATAAATTTAGTGGGTGAGCTACGCCAAAGTGGTATTGAGATCCCCATTATATTTATGGGATATTTTAATCCGATACTAAGCTATGGAATTGAATCTTACGCGGAAGATTGCGCAAATGCTGGAGTGGATGCAGTTATAGTGCCCGACTTGCCCCCGGATGAATCAGATGAATTACGTGAAGCGCTACACGCCAATGGATTAGGACTAATATCACTACTTGCGCCTACGAGCCCCAATGAACGCATTGCACTGGGCGTACGGATGTCTGATGGGTTCGTTTATTGCGTTAGCATTGCGGGCGTTACAGGGGCGAGATCCGAGCTTCCTAAAGACCTCAATTCATTTATTGCGCGCGTTAGAAGCTATACAACGCTACCAATTGCAGTCGGGTTCGGTATCGCAGAAAAAAAACATGTTCAAGCAGTCGGTGCTATCGCAGATATCGCCATTGTCGGAAGCGCTCTTATCAACGTGTTAGACTCCGCTAATGAAGGCGAAATACCAGAAGCTGCAAAAACATTCGTCTCATCTCTGATTTCATAATATCCTCTATATAACTCAAAGTAAGGGAAATTCTCATGCAAACGTTAGGACTACGTGGAGCGACAACTGCAGACAGCAATACTGCATCTGCAATTCTTGATGCCACAGAAGAGCTCTTAAGAGAGCTTGTAGCAGTTAACGACCTTGTGGAGGCAGACATTGGTGCGTTATTCTTTAGCGTGACTAATGACCTCAATGCTGAGTTCCCAGCGAAAGCTGCAAGGTTAAGACTTGGTTGGGAAACAACAGCCTTGATGGACTGCACCGAAATTCCGGTACCTGGCGCTCCGGAATCGGTCATTCGGGTCCTAATGCTAATCAATACAACTAAACAAAAAGAAGATTTGCATTACGTCTACCTGAAAGGCGCAACTAAATTGCGTACTCCATCTAATTAGTCGGATTATCGTTAGTAGTCTGGCTTCAAACGAGGTCACCGGAGGAAATTGTAGTGGCTCGCTCTATAAGTGATTTACATATTAAACAAATTGAGGCTTTAATTTCACCTGAACAGCTTCAATCTGAATTCCCAGTTTCTGAGGAAATTGCAACGACAATTGCTTCAGGCCGCGATCAAATCGAGAGTATTCTTTCAGGTAAAGATCCTAGGCTTCTGGTAATTGTCGGTCCTTGTTCAATCCACGATGAAAAAGCAGCACTTGAGTACGCCTCAAGACTTAAGGGTCTAGCTGAAAATCTAAATGATCAGATCCTAGTGGTTATGCGGGTCTATTTTGAAAAGCCTAGAACCTCATTGGGATGGAAAGGCCTTATCAATGACCCCAATCTTGACGGCTCTTTTGACGTAGCAGGCGGGCTAAGTAGAGCGAGGAAGCTGCTTTTAGAGCTAGCTTCAATGGGCGTCCTAGCGGCAACTGAATTCCTCGACCCTATTACACCGCAATATTTCGCAGACCTAGTATCGTGGGCAGCTATTGGTGCACGTACTACCGAAAGTCAAACACACCGCGAAATGGCAAGCGGGTTGAGCATGCCAGTTGGTTTCAAAAATGGTACGGATGGTAATTCACAAATAGCAATTGACGCGATGAAAACTGCACGAGCTCCTCATTCATTTCTTGGAATTGATCGTCAAGGTCAAACCTGCGTCGTACACACAGGTGGGAACCCTTACGGTCACTTGATTCTCCGAGGCGGCACCGGAGGTCCGAATTACTCTGAAACTAGCGTTAAAGATGTCCAAGCGAAGCTTGAAAATGCCACGCTACCCCATCGAATTATGGTTGATTGCTCTCATGCCAATTCTGAAAAGGATCACAATCGACAACCGATTGCATTCCATAATGTTGTAGCGCAACGACTATCTGGAAACCCTGACCTTGTTGGATTGATGGTAGAGAGTCATTTACATGGTGGAAGGCAAGATTTAGGAAATGATCCTTCGGCTCTTAAATATGGAATCTCTATTACCGACGCCTGTATGAGCTGGGAAGAGACAGAAGAAATGCTAACTCAAGCCCATAAAACACTCGCAGCCGTACCGGTTGCTCAATCCTGAGGGCTTGAATGAATGAGCTTTTGCGAGAGCTCGAACTCTATGCGAAAAAAGAACCCACTGCGGTAGCTTTTGGTGTCTTCGATGGAGTTCACCTAGGTCACAAGCATGTGTTCAACACTCTACAAAAAGCCGCTGCAAAAAGAGACCTAGTACCGATTGTAGTCACACTCGCGAATCACCCTCTATCCGTGTTGCGCCCAGAAGTAGAAATACATATGCTTACTTCCTTAGATCAAAGACTTCATTTAATCAAAGATGCTGGTATTGAATACGTCGTGCCTTTAACTTTTACCAAAGCAATCTCTCAGCTCAGCGCAAAAGATTTTATGCAGACCTTAAAGAACGCATTACACATGGAGCACTTCGTGGCAGGGCAAGACGTTTCTATCGGCCATAACCGTGCAGGAGATTTAAAAGTACTTACCGAATTAGGGAGTCAAATCGGCTACAGCATTGAAACCGTAGAGCAATTCAATCTTCACGAACTTCCTGTCCGAAGTACTTCCATACGCAAGGCCTTGAATCAAGGAGACCTAACTACCGTCACTCAGTTACTTGGAAGGCATTTCTCGCTAATCGGACCTGTAATTCAAGGAGAAGGGATAGGGAAGGAATTACTTGGCTACCCAACTGCAAATATAAATGTTTCTCCCTCCCAGGCAATACCAGCCGAAGGAATATATGCTACGTGGATTAAATTCAATGATCAGCTTCTACCATCGGCTACGAGTATCGGGAAAAAGCCAACATTTCATACAGACGCGCCATTAACAGTCGAGACGTTTATACTCGATTTCAAAAGAAATCTCTACGGTGAGCATCTTGAATTAGAATTTGTTGAACGAATTCGAGGTCAAGAGAAATTTAGCACTATAGAATTATTAAGTGCAGAAATTGAAAAAGACATTGTAGAGACAAAACGTATCCTCGGAGTATTGTAGAAATAATATGAGTACAATTGACTCAAATACCCTGCGCAAAATTACTCGTAGGGGCGTAGCTGAAATCATTCCCGAAAATGATTTCATTAAACGGCTAAATGAGGGCACGCCATTACGCCTGAAAATGGGCTTTGACCCTAGCAAACCTGATTTACATTTAGGGCACGTGGTAGGACTGAAAAAATTACGCCAACTCCAAGATTTAGGTCATGAGCTCACGCTAATAGTTGGAGATTGGACTGCGCAAATTGGGGATCCTTCGGGTCAATCAGACACTCGATCAATGCTCACTGCATCTGAAGTTCAGCAAAACGCCGAAACATACATGCAGCAATTTTTCAAAATTGTGGATCCTGAAAAAACTAAAGCCGTATACCAAAGCGAATGGTTTGGAAATTTTTCTCTTACAGATGTAATTAGGCTTACTTCGTTCTTTACAGTTAATCAATTTCTGCATCGCGATGACTTCTCTAAACGTTATGCAACCCAAAAGCCTATTGCAGTAACCGAGTTGTTGTACCCTCTCCTTCAGGCCTATGACTCCGTAGCAATAAAAGCAGACGTAGAATTCGGTGGCACTGATCAGCTCTTCAATCTTATGGTAGGAAGAGAACTGCAAGAAAAAATGGGACAGGATCCACAAATCGTGTTCTTAATGCCGATTCTACCTGGCACAGATGGGGTTCGAAGAATGGGTAAATCTCTCAATAATTATATAGCGATTGAAGATTCTCCGAAGGATATGTTCGGTAAAATAATGTCACTACCCGACGAAGTAATTCCTTTGTATTTTGAACTGTTGACAGATCTACCGGAACCTGAACTCGAACACCTAACTACTTCAATAGAACTGCACACTGAAAACCCTATGGACTTCAAAAAGAAACTCGGGGTTGAAATGGTCTCTTGGTTCCATTCCCCTGAAGCCGCCATTACTGCCAATGCAGAATTCGAAAGAGTGATACAAAGAGGACAAGAACCTGAAGAAATTCCTGAGGTTTCTATTGCCGAGATTGCAAATTCAATCAGAGATCAAAATGCTGATGGCGTCTTGGTTGATGTACTGGATCTCTTAGTTATTACCTCCCTTGCTAAAAGCAAAAGTGAAGCCCGGCGCTTAATGTCACAGAATGCGATTGAGATTGACGGTGAAAGAGCATCGGAGGAAACATCTTTCGTCCGCTTTGGATCCATCATTCGCGCTGGGAGACGACGCTTCGTTCGTGTAGTCAATACTTGACGCATCTTTCATAATGTAACTAAGTCAATGCCAAAAGGCGGAAGTCATGCTCACCAAAGAGGAAAATGAATTACTTACGCAAGTTGGACCCGGAACTCCTGCAGGTACCCTTTTGCGCAGATATTGGTACCCTGTTTCGCTTGCACAAGATATTACCGACGATTCACCTACGAAATTTGTTCGAGTATTAGGTGAAGACCTAGTAATATTCAAAGATAAGTCTGGGCGCCTTGGATTACTCGCTGACAAATGCTCGCACAGAAATGCATCTTTGGTTTATGGTCGAGTAGAGGAAAGAGGGATTTCCTGTGCCTACCATGGCTGGCTCTATGACTGTGAAGGAAATATCCTCGAAACGCCTCCTGAAATTAACGAAGCCATTACAAAATCCGTAAAACAAAGGGCCTATAAAATTAAAGAACATATAGGTCTACTGTTCGCCTATCTTGGGCCCGACCCTGCACCACCTCTACCACCGTATGACACCATGTTCAGAAAAGATGGAACTAGAATGGTAAGGGTTCATCCTCCACTTAACTGTAACTGGTTCCAGGCCATGGAAAATTCTATGGATCCGGCTCACCTACAAGTTCTCCATCAGGAATTCATAGGAAGAGGACGTGAACCAGTTAACACAACCCGTGGATATACGGACGATGTAGAAGATTTCATTTTCTCCATGACTGACTATGGCGGGCTTATGAAAAAACGAACCTACAAAAATGGAATGGTTGACCAGCACCCTGTCCTCTTTCCAAACATTCTTAGGCAGGGTTCAAGTACCCAATTCAGAACACCTATTGATGATACCCATACACTCCACATTCGCATGCATTTTTATCCAAATGCAGACGGGAGTGAGGATCCAAATGCATTTGATCCCGAGATTCTAATCGACCCCCCTAATAAAACTGATCCTGAAAAAGATCATCCTTTTACAAAATTCATCCTCCACGACGTAAATTCACAGGACCAAATGGCATGGGAAACCCAAGGTCCAATCACTGACAGGACCGCGGAGCATCTTAGTTATTCAGATCGTGGCGTGGTAATGCTACGGAGAATTATGAAAGAGCAAATACAGCTAGTGCACGAAGGGAAAGACCCTATAGGAGTTTTCAGAGACGCTAGTCATCCGATCATCGATACTAATGTTGACGAAGGGGTTGCACAGATCACGAGTAATCGATCACCAGAAGCCTCCATCGTCGATAATAAATAATTACATAGTCTCGGGAGCGTTCATTCCCATAATCTGCAGAGTTCGCGACAATGCTATTTTTGCCGATTCAACTAATTTCAATCGGGCTTTCATCATTGGCTCATCATCAGGGTCACTGGACAATACTCTGCAATGATCGTAGAACCCATGAAAAGCAGTCGCTAATTCAATTGAGTAGTGCGGTAAAGCATGCGGTGCCAGTGTTATAGCAATGGTGTCGATGATTTCGGGGAGCTGCAACATTTTCTTAAGCAGTTGTAATTCTGCGTCATCTTGAAGAAGCGAAACATCTCCATCCTGCCAATCAATTCGACGATCAGAAGCCTGTTGCAAAATACCTGCAATCCGAGCATGGGCATACTGGACATAGAAAACAGGGTTTTCGCTCGATTCACGCTTGGCTAGCTCTAAATCAAATTCCATCTGGCTTTCAGCAGCTCTTGCTAAAAAGAAATACCGGCATGCATCCGGACCAACCTCTTCTACTAAATCTGCCAAAGTAACTATCTGGCCAGTACGCTTAGAGGCCCGGACAATATCACCTCCACTCTTAAGCGTAACAAGCTGAGCAATAAGAATCGTCAATCGTTCAGGATCAAGTTCCAATGCTTTCATGACAGCCTTCATTCTTGGAACATGCCCCTGATGGTCTGCGCCCCATATATTTATAACTTGGTTAAAATCACGTCCTATAAATTTATCTCTGTGATACGCAATGTCCGAGGCGAAATATGTTGGGGCACCGGAGGTTCTTACAATAACATTATCTTTTTCATCACCCAGAGCAGTCGAAGTAAACCATTCAGCTCCGTCGTGGATCTCAGTTAATCCACGCCCCCTAAGATAATTGATTGCTGCCTCGTACTTCCCGTCCTCATAAAGAGTTTTTTCTCGAAACCAAACATCGAAATTAACCCCGATGCGCTCTAGATCCACTCCTATCACCTGAAGCATCAAATTCAGTGCTTCCTCACCTAATTCAGCGATTGCCTTCTGCTCATCCATCTTTAAGAATTTATCTTCGTATTTTTCAGCAAGCTTTTCACCTAGCTCAACAAGATAAGCACCTTGGTATCCATTCTCGGGAATACCAATATCCGTACGTCCTCTTGCCTGTGCATAGCGAGCAAAAGTTGAGCTATAAAATAGTTCCATCTGTGTACCCGCATCGTTCACGTAATACTCACGAGTTACATCAAATCCAGCAGCGCTCAGAGCATTTGCGAGTGCACTTCCAAGTACTGCCCCACGAGCATGTCCCACATGCACTGGCCCTGTTGGGTTAACTGAAACAAATTCAACCTGTACCGAACGACCTTTACCCGTATCGGTATTCCCAAATACCTCTGCTTGGTCGCGAATTTTTTCTACCTGTTCCTGAAGCCAATCAGAGCTAAGCTTGAAATTAATAAAACCCGGGGGCGCGACAAAAACTGCACCTACGCATCCTCCGATTTCAAAAGAATCGGCGATGATTTGAGCGATTTCCAAAGGCGGTTTCTTTACTGATTTTGCCACTCTTAGCGGAAAGCTTGAGGCAAAGTCACCATTTTCTGATTTTTGGGGACGTTCCACTAAGCCAGTGCCTGGAATCTCAAGATCTGACTGAATTAAGCTCTGATTCTGTGCTTTATGGATGGCATCTTTAAGCCGAGTTGCAATTGTATCTCTAACTAGCATTCCCTAATGATATCAGTGTGTACCTATTATTAATCTACCCTGCTATCACACCCATTACATTAGTTGTATATCGATCGATAGCTTCATAGTCTAATTCAATGCCTAAGCCAGGCACGTGAGGAACAGTAATATGTCCCCGAACAGGTATCATGGGGTTCAGCAATAGATCACTCTCTAGTCTCGTTCCTGTTCCTAAACTTGCTGCACTTGCCTTCCCCAAAGAGGTGGACAAATGTAGTCCTGCGGCCAATCCAATCCCAGTCTCTAATGAGGAAGCAACAGTAGACCGCAAATTATTCTGTGCGGCATAAAGCATAATTGCCTGCGCATGCCTGATACCTCCAGCCTTCGCAGCCTTGACCACCAAAACGTCAGCTGCACCAGCTGAAACTACCTTCTGTGCATCTGCCAAGGTTCCCACCACTTCATCTGCAGCAATGGGGACTTCTGTTGAATTTCTAATTCTGGCCAAACCACTAAGGTCCTCTGCAATCACAGGCTGTTCAAGAAACTCTAAGCCAAATGGTTGTAATCGCTCGACGGTATAAAGTGCTCGCTCTGTAGTCCATCCCTCATCCGCATCTGCCCTTATCGCAATTTCATCCCCAACAGCAGAACGTATCTGCTTTATTACTTCCACATCCATATCGGGATCCCGGAATCCCAGAGATGCCTTAATGCACTCATACCCTCTTTCTACCGCGTTGCGTGCCTGAATTGCAGCTTCTTCAGGGTTCATAAAATCCAAGAGAGCAACCATCGGAACCCAATCAATTACACCGCCCAATAAGTCAGTAATTGGCCGTCCGGCATTTTTACCCATCGCATCAAATGCGGCTGTTTCAAGCCCAAATCTGAGTGCATCACCAGCATTACTCCGAGGCGCAAGTGCTGCCAAAACATCAAAGGCTATTGCAGGATGTAAACCTAACGCAGAGGGAGCTAATTCATGAAGGATTTCTGCCACTTCTGCAATTCGAGGAGGTCGCCCGGGACCTATGGGAGCAGCTTCTCCAAACCCAACTACCCCGTTATCCATATGCATCCAAATAATAAGGGCATTACGTCCGGCTTTACGAGGGTCGATGGCTAAGTCTAGATCCCGTAAGGGGATACGGACACCTCTCCATTCGAGTTTAACAATGTACATTGGGGCTAATTATGCCTTAATCATTTTAAAATACCATGTCATTAGGCATTTTCCTCAGCTACTGTGTTCATGTAGCGAGATACCGACTCTTTTAATTTCGGAAGTAGTTCAAGCTGTCTACTATTTGAAAATAAATTGCTCGCCTGTTCTTTAGAAGCCGACAGCAACTCCCTATCCTGGAGAGAGGCCATTCTTAAAGTGGGTAGACCAGATTGCCTAGTACCAAAAAAATCTCCTGGCCCACGCAAGCTCAAGTCGGCCTCCGCGATTTCAAATCCATCATTTGTTCTTACAAGAACTTCAAGTCGTTTTCGTGAATCGTCAGATAGTGTTTCAGACAACAGGAAACAATAACTCTGGTGCTCGCCACGACCAACTCGGCCTCTGAGCTGATGTAACTGTGCAAGACCAAATCTGTCTGCACCCAAAATCATCATCACCGTGGCATTAGGGACATCAATCCCGACTTCTATCACTGAAGTTGCGACCAGTATGTCAGTTTTACCATCGCGGAATTCGTCCATGATTTTCTGTTTTTCTACCATACCCATTTGACCATGGAGTAAACCTACCCGGACATCTGCAAGGGTAGTTGTGCATAATCTTTCGTACTCAACAGTGGCAGCTTTTGCCATCACTGCCTCCGACTCCTCAATTAGTGGGCAAACCACAAAGCATTGCCTGCCCAAATCTACCTGCTCGCGTAAAAAATTCTCTGCGTCTTCTGAGCGGCTAGATGGCACTATTCTCGTGCGAATTTGTTTTCGCCCCTTAGGCAATTCTTGCATTGTAGAGACATCTAAATCTCCATATACCGTCGCCGACAATGTCCTTGGGATGGGAGTTGCTGACATT
Organism: Dehalococcoidia bacterium; assembly: GCA_022449765.1. NCBI lineage: Bacteria > Bacillati > Chloroflexota > Dehalococcoidia > Dehalococcoidia bacterium. The sequence goes on from JAKUPZ010000008.1 coordinate 86,295, forward strand.
AAAAGTAGATGCGGCATCGTACCTTTGCTTTTTAATGCAGCACGCTGCATCACCCCAAATCTATGCTGCTCATCCACAACCGCGATAGCCAAATTGGGGATCTCTACATCCTTTTGTATTAGGGCATGTGTTCCCACAAGTACATTCAAAATTCCATCAGAAAGCATTCGATGAATTTCACGTCTTGCAGCAACTTTCGTGCTCCCTGTTAGCAACGCTATAACAATGGGGTTGTCATGTCCGCCCAATTGCACGGAAAACCAATCGGGGTTCTCAATAGGCGAAGCAACTTCAGCAAGTAGACGCCTGAGATTAAAGTAATGCTGCTCGGCTAAAACTTCGGTGGGAGCCATCATTGCTCCTTGGTATCCATCTGCTACCGCTGAAAGTAAGAGAGCCAAAGCCACCACTGTCTTTCCCGATCCCACATCTCCTTGCAATAAGCGTGTCATTGGCTTAGCGGCAATCGATATTTCTTCCATACCAATATTTAACGCTTGTTTCTGACCTTCCGTGAGCTCAAATGGTAACGAACCAATGAAATTAGTTACCAATGGTGGGAAGCTTGGCAACTTGATGCCTGGCTGATCAGTACTGGCTGTGCGCTTACTCGCAAGCGCTAACTGTAAAATCAATAATTCATCGAATGCAAGCCTTCGTCGTGCCTGCTCTTTGCTTTCTAAACTCTCAGGAAAATGTGATTGCGCAATTGCCCAGGGTAAATCTGGGAATTCAAGTTCTTCAAGTAAAGACACGGGTAAAGGGTCGTCAATTAGTAGCCCTTCTGCAGATGCAATCGCATCAAGAGCTTCACGAACCATTCTCCTCATTGTCCTTGCAGGGATACCGTCGGTTGAAGGGTAAATCGGAACTAATCGACCCGTGTGAAGAAGGTCAGCTGCTTCAGGATCGTCCAGGATTTCCCATTCAGGCGAATCCAGTTGCTGGCGACCGTTAAAAATTTTGACCTTCCCACTCAGTACTACCTGCGCTGGTACGTTAGCAGTTTCCGACGCGTAAGTCATAGCACGTTTTAATGACACTGCTAGCCATGGTTGGCCAAACCAAACTACCCGTATATTCCCAGTTTCATCACCGACAACAGCTTCGGTTGCTCGCATTCTGCCGTTACGCCCAAGCCTTACTTCCCTGGCCTCCCAGATAGTCGCCACTACTGTCTGTTCATCCCCAGGTATCAGCTGCGAAATTGTTCTGCGTGCGGTGTAATCCAAATGACGATTTGGAAATAGATAAACCAAATCACGAATGCAGTTTATTCCTATTTTCGCTAACCGTGATGCATTGGGACGATTGACGCTTTTCAGGACAGTAATTGCATCATCAAGGCTAACTTTCGGAT